>NZ_JBFUKF010000188.1:0-10185 GCF_056400985.1 Mucilaginibacter sp. P4_G9
ATATATGAGTCAAATATCCCGATGCCAGGCAAGATCAGAAAACGATGTTTTCTGATCTAAGACAGCATATCACTACTAATAATCCGAATAATCGGCCGGATAAAGGAAGGTGATATCAATATGTGATACGTTGTTCTGAAATTCGGCCTTAGCTGATAAGGTTTTCCAGTAAGCGTCTTTTCCAAATGCGTCCCAGTGCTTATCCCTGTCATCCTTATTATTAAACGTAGTCATATACATCAGGTTTGGCATGTGTGAGCCCGATACCACTTCGGAGTAAAAAACCGCGTTAAAACCAAGTCTTTTAAAAAGCCCTATTTCATCACCCTCATTAAACATACGTACTTTGTTGTAGTTGTATTTTTCGGTAGCGCTTTCGTAACTACGCAACTCATACACCCTATCGGCTTTGTTGCCTGTAAGCTGGGGTACTGCCGGGGCTGGCATACCAGGGAAGGCATGCAGTATCAATATTTCGATACGGGCATAGGGTGCATCCTTGTAGCTTGCATTCATATAGTCTTCACCATCAGTAAAGTACCTGGTATCTGCCTGTAATTTTTTGTCGATACCGGTAAGTTTATCCAACGAAGTAAATGGTGTATAAACATAAATACGCATATCGGCAGTATCCTGTTTTACTGGTTTAAATACGCCAACATTGGGTATACCGGCTCTGTGCAAAGCCGGCAAATAAGCATCCTTCAAATAACGCTCTATCCTGGTTCCCTGTTCAGGGGTTTTATAATGATAAATTTTAAGCTCGTAATAATATCTTTTGGGGGAAGCCGAAAGACCGGAAGCAAAGAGTAAAAACCCTAAAATAAAAGTAATTATACGGATAGGTGATGTTTTCATAATTGGCTTAAAGTTTTGTAAATATAATGGAAAATAGAATCGAAAGTGAAGATAAAGGATGAAGCACAAAAGGCCTTCAAATCCGTTCGAAAATAAAAAATAAAGTGATGCCCATTCCAATATACAACGTAACAATTTGCTTGATAAAACAAAAAGCCTGCTGGCATTAGTCGGCAGGCTTTCTAAATAATAAAGAATTTATCTTAAAGTTCTCTCACCCAAATATTACGAAAACTAAGCGGCTCGCTTTTATCTCCGTGAGCTTGTAGTTTAATTGGTGCAGCACCATGTTTTTTACCTTCGTAAGAAGCTTTGCCTATGTATTGAGTTGGGCCAAGCAGTTCAAAGTTATTTTCAACAAGCACACCGTTGAAAAATACGGTTGCTCTTGCCGCCGATTTTAGTGTGCCGTCCTCGTTAAATACAGGAGCTGTCCATACTACATCATAAACATTCCATTCGCCTGGTTTGCGGCCTGGGTTTACTAACGGAATAACCTGTTTGTACAAACTGCCGGCCATGCCATTAACATAGGTTTTGTTATTGTATGAATCTAAAACCTGTAGCTCATAACCTGCATCTCCTTTACCTATTGATGCTAAAAATATACCGCTGTTGCCGCGGGCCTGGCCGGTACCGGTTATATTTGCAGGCACTTTCCACTCAATGTGTAACTGGTAATTGGTAAATGCCTTTTTGGTTTCAATATTGCCAACACTTTTGTTAACGGTAAGTACATCACCTTTAACCAACCACTTGGCAGGCGTTTTATCTTCGGTAGAAACCCATTCGTCAAGGTTTTTGCCATCAAACAAAACAATAGCATCTGACGGGGCATCACCCAACACTTTACCCGGAACAATAACTTTAGGTATGGGCTCCCAGGTTTCGGTATCCTCTGGTTTCGCTGTTTGTGCGTTAGCCATAAAAAAACTCCCGGCTAAAATAGTGGTTAATATTATTGAGTATCTCATTTTTATAATTGGTTTTATTAAATGTGAAGTGTGTTTTTTAAGTATGCAGCACTTTGAGTGATGCTTACATAAGGATCAATATTGGTATAATTTTCCTGCTCAACAATAAAGTGTTTCACCCCTCCAAGTTTGGCTTTACCTAAAATTGTCTTAAAGTCGATATCACCTGTACCTATTTCGGTGTTAAGGTTAGGATTAGTTTTATCCCTATCTTTAATATGCACAAAAGTGAAGCGGCCCGGATGCTTTTCAAAAATAACCAGCGGATCCTGGCCTGCACGTACTACCCAGTAAAGATCCATTTCCATATTCACCAATTTAGGATCGGTGTTGTTAAGCACCACATCGTAAAAAGTAGTATCACCTACCGGTGCCCACTCAAAATTATGATTATGGTAGCCTAATTTTAAACCAGCCGCTTTACAAATTTCGCCGGCTTTATTCATTTTTTCGGCAACACCTTTGCAGTCGTCAACCGTTTTAATAAAGTTATGGTTTAATGATGGCACAATAATATAGGTTTGCCCAATGGCATTGGCCACATCCATGTACATTTTCAGGTCGTCGGTTTTTCCTTCGCCAAAATACGAATCCAAACCATAGTGGCCACTTGGACTACTCAATCCATTATCTTTCAATAGCTGACCAAAATCCTTACTTTTTAGGCCCCAATAGCCGGTATCTTTATTATAACCAAAAGTTTCTACTTCCTGGTAACCTGCCTTTGCAACTTTACCTATCACACCTTTTACGTCAGCAGGTAATTGATCACGTAAGCTATATAATTGCAGGCCTGCCCCGTTTTTTTCTTTTGCCGATAATAAAGATGGCGCTAACATAACACCTGCCGAAAGTAGACCGGCCTGCGCTAAAAATGTTCTTCTGGTTGTCATGTATTTCTGTTTGGTTTATGCTTTGTTTGAGTATATTTTGAAGATAAGGTTTAAACGTCGCATAAATGAACCGCCTTACGTAGTGAGGCAACCTTATCTTTTTGCTTGGGAATAAACTCCTGCGCCACAAAACCTTTATGTCCTGTTTCTACAATAGCTTTCATAATAGCCGGATAATAAAGCTCTTGCGTTTCGTCTATCTCGTTCCTTCCGGGTACACCACCGGTATGATAATGATTGATGTAGGGATGATACTGCCTAATATTGCGGATCACATCACCCTCATCTATTTGCATGTGGTATATATCAAACAACAGTTTAAAGTGTTCCGAACCTATCCTTTTAGCAAGTTCGGCTCCCCATTCCACCCTATCGCACTGGTAATCTTTATGATCAATCTTGCTGTTCAACAATTCCATTACCAAAACAATGTTATGTTTTTCGGCAAGGGCAACCAATGGTTTTAGTCCTTCCACGCAATTGTTCCAGCCGGTTTCATTATCCTTACCCCGGCGACTACCGCTAAAGCAGATCAGGTTTTTATAACCAGCCGCTGCAACTTTGGGTATCATCTCCGAATAATTTTTTTGTAGCTGGGCATGAAATTGGGTATCACCAAAACCATCCGTCAGGTTAATTTCGGCGCCATTGCACATTGACGAATACAGGCCATGCTTTTTAAGTGTAGGCCAGTCGGCAGGTCCAACCAGGTCGATCCCTTTTATGCCAATATCTTTTGCAGCTATACAAAGCTGCTCTACAGACATATCGCCATAGCACCAGCGGCATACGGCATGATTAATATTACCTTTTAAAGCAGTATCAACATTCATTTCTTTTTCTTCGGATTTAAATGACGATAACATACCTGCCGTTGTTATAGCAGCAGTGCCTGTAACTATATTTTTTATAGCCGATCGTCTGTTTTGATTTGATGCCATGTTTTTTTATTGGTTTATATCTCGGTTTGTGCAGATGGTTCCTGTATATCCAAACCTGGTTTAGTTGCTATATCGTTTGTATCTTTAAATAACAACAGGAAAAATATTAACACCACAGCGGCAATTCCGGCCGGAATAAGCCATATGGTTTGCCAGTTGTGTGAAGTAGTTGAAGTTTGCCAATGATCTACTATCGGCCCCGAAATATACGAGCCGATAAGCATCCCAACGCCATAAGTAGCCAAAGTGATAAATCCCTGCGCGGCACTTTTAAACCGCTCGCCCGCTAAATTATCGGTATAGATCTGGCCGGTTACAAAGAAGAAATCGTAACAGATACCATGCATTACAATACCGGCAATCAGCATCCAATAATTGGCCCCTACATCGCCATAAGCAAAAAGTATATAACGCAGTACCCAGGCTAACATACCTACAGCAAGCATTTTCTTAACGCCCAGCCTTACAAAAAATAGTGGCATCAACGCCATAAACAACAGCTCGGACATTTGCCCCATAGATTGTTTACCCGCGGCTGCCGTTACACCTACTTCATTTAAGAAAGGATTGGTAAAATTATAATAAAACGCCAGCGGAACGCAGATAGCTACTGATGCCAGAAAAAATGTAAGGTATGATCTGTTTTTAAGTAACCCTATAGAATCTAACCCGATAATATCACCAAAAGATGTTTTCTGACCTTTTTTTACAGGAGGGGTATCAGGTAATGTAAAGCTGAGTAAACCTAATATTAACGAAGCTCCCGCTGCCATTTTAAACGTAAGTACCAGCGAGCCTGATTTTTCCCATCCAAGATAGCCAATAAGCAAGCCGGCAATTATCCATCCGGCAGTACCAAATACCCGTATTGGCGGAAATTCTTTACTTGGGTTTTGCATCTGCTTAAATGAAACCGAGTTCACCAATGCCAGGGTTGGCATGTATATGATCATGTAGAATAATATGTTCGGGTAAAACTTATCAAAACCGGTAATGGTAGTTGCATAAAAAAGCGAAGCAGCACCAAGTAAGTGTAAAACGCCTAATATTTTTTGCGCCGAAAAGTATTTATCAGCAATAAGCCCGATAACAAAGGGTGCAATAATGGCGCCTAATGATTGCGTTGCATAGGCTCCGGCATTTTGTGTACCTGTTGCCTTTAACGTTACCGTTAAATAGGTACCCATTGTAACAAACCATGCCCCCCAGATAAAAAACTCCAGGAACATCATTGCAGAAAGCTTTACCCTTATTCCAACGGTCATACTTATTGGGGTTAGAAAAAATTAATCTCGGTTATTTTTTTAACGACAGGATGTACTGTACCATTTCCTTTGCATCACTTTCTGAAAGTGCGGTGTGTGCGGTCATTGCCATAGTGCCCCAGTTACCGCTGCCGCCTGATATTATTTTTTTGGCCAGCATATCGATATTAGCCTGTGAGGCATCATATTTTTTTGCAATATCCTGAAAAGCGGGTCCAATAACCTTGGTATCAACCTTGTGGCAAGTACCGCAATCATTATTTGCTAATAGTTTTTCGCCTGCTGCAGAGCCTGCTGAACCGCCTGCCGCTTCGGTGCCGGTTTTAGTAGCGTTGGTATCAGCATCAGAGTTACTTGCTTTTGCAGTTTGGTTTGCTGCTGCGGTGCTATCACTGCCTCCCTTGTTTGATGAATTACCGCCGCAAGCAGATACTACTGCACAAATACCAAGAATAAAAAAAGCCTTTTTCATTTAATAATTTTTTAATGTTATGAAGCTTGCGCCTCACGTAAATAGTTTGTTGGTTAATGTGTATAACCCATCAAAATTTTATCTGTTTTATTTATTATTTTGATGGGTGATACTGTTTTTTAATTGTGTTGATAATTATCGTGAAAAATACAATTTTATTCTAAAAAAATCGACTATTATACCACTACTGTAGCCAAAGGTGCATTTTTTTTCCTGGCACGCATATAAAATACCAATCCGGTAAAGGCTACTATTAGCGCAAGGGGAATCAATAGCGTAGTATTAAGAACTTCCGGACCAGCCGCAGATCTGGCGGCATCAAAAGCCTTAGCCATATCTGTTCCTGCTTCCGCCGAGCGATAAGCATCTATATTTGCACCCGCAGGAAGTTTTTGAGCCATTATTCCATCGTAGTATCCTCCCATAAATATCATATAAATTGACACACCAAACATCCCTGCTCCGCCCATCAGGTTTAATCCTACTGCACCGGTGCGAGGAAGGTTTTCTGCTACAAATCCAATCATACAAGGCCAAAAGAAGGCAACCCCTAATCCAAAAACAACGGCTGCAAGGTAAATGGCATCACCATGTAAGTGAATCATAAGGTAGATTCCCAGAGCTGATAAAATTGCAGAAATAAGTAAAACTCCCTGCGGCGCAAGGCGATGTACTATTGGACTGGCAAAAGCCCTACCCAGTACCTGGACGGATGCGACAAAAGTGAGGATTAAAATGGCGTTGTGCGTAACTGTTTTAAACAATACATCTGTCCATTGATTTGTAAATAATTCTGTAATAGCAGTACCAAACATGCATATAATCATAAAAAGAAACAGCGGATTGAGAAGCGCTTTATACATATCTTTTGTACTTACGCCAGCCGATACCCGTTCTGTAACCGGAAAATCCAGTTTAGAGAAAAGGAAACCGTAGATTAACGTTGGTATCAACATAAATCCTATCTCTATCTGCGAGACCCAGTAAGGTTTTTCAGATGCACCATTTGCGAGTGTATTATCTAACCCAAATACAACCAGGGTTCCTATTACAATCCCAGCCGGAAACCAAAGGTGAAAATGGTTCAGTTTTGTAGTTTTATTATCGGTGTACATGGAGGCTACTAACGGATTGCAAGATGCTTCAACCGTACCATTGGCAATCCCGATCATCAGTGTTGAAAGGAATAATGTCCAATATCCATTAGCGAAAATTGTTAGCAGAATACCAATCAAATGAAAAATAAAAGCCGATACAAGCAACTTTTTCATACCGATGATATCCACTATAAAACCACCTACAATTATTGCCAAAGGGAATCCCCAGAAAGCAGTAGCTGCAATTGTTCCTAATTCTGATCCATTTAAATGAAATCTTACCCCCTGATCGTTTAGTATACCGGCTCGGATGCCGAATGACAATGATGTTACCAGCAAGGATAGGCAACTGGCTCTGAAAAGCTGTGTACGGTTAATAGTTTGCATTTAAATTATTTTAGGTTATGATAATTGGTTAATTGGCATTTTTCTCAACTTGTATTTATAGACTTACGAAGTTCTAAAAACTTCGTAAGTCTATGTACTATATGTCTTATATCCCCAGCGTTTTCCTGTTCAGTGCGTCGTCGGCACCTGATGCTGCAAAATCGTCAAAAGCACGTTCGGTAACCCGGATGATGTGATTTTTGATAAACTCAGCACCTTCGCGGGCCCCGTCTTCAGGGTGTTTAAGCGCACATTCCCATTCCAGCACGGCCCATCCCGGGAAATCATATTGCGTTAGCTTGCTAAATATCGCTTTAAAATCAACCTGCCCATCGCCCAATGAGCGGAAACGGCCTGCACGGTCAACCCAATTCTGGTAGCCGCCATAAACGCCTTGTCTTCCGGTAGGGTTAAATTCTGCATCCTTCACGTGCATCATTTTTATACGCTCGTGATACAGATCAATATACTCTAAATAATCCAGACATTGCAGTATAAAATGCGATGGATCATACAGCAGGTTTGCCCGTTTATGGCCTTTTACCTTATCCAAAAACATCTCGAAAGTAATACCGTCATGCAGGTCTTCCCCCGCATGAACTTCATAGCAAAGGTCGATGCCATTATCCTCATAAACATCAAGGATAGGTACCCAGCGTTTGGCCAGCTCACCAAAAGCGGTATCAACTATACCGGCGGGGCGTTGTGGCCATGGGTACAACATTGGCCAAAGCAGCGCGCCACTAAAAGTAACCGATGCAGCCAGACCTAAATTTTTTGATGCCTGTGCAGCATACTTTAATTGCTGGACGGCCCATTTTTGCCTTTCGGCGGGGTTATTACGTAATTGCTCTGGCGCAAAACCGTCAAACAGGGTATCATAAACCGGGTTTACCGCTACCAACTGCCCTTGTAAATGGGTAGAAAGTTCGGTGATCTCCAATCCGTGGCTGTTTACAATGCCTTTTACCTCATCGGCATAAGTTTTGCTTTCGGCAGCCTTTTGCAGGTCGATAAAACGGGCGTCCAGTGTTGGCAGCTGAACACCTTTGTAACCCAAGTCGGCAGCCCATTTACAAATAGAATCAAGGCTGTTAAATGGTGCGGTATCACCTATAAATTGTGCTATAAATATTGCAGGTCCTTTAATGGTTGTCATAGTTTTTATTTAGATAGAAAATTCAGTCCACTTTTTATCTGATTTACCCGATGCAATCACATTTTCAATAAATGCCATTCCGCGAACGCCTTCTTCAATACCGGGGTAATCCTTTTCTTCGGGTGTAGCGTCCCTGCCTTCTAACCCGGCTTTAACAGTTAAAGCGAAGTTACGGTACAGGTTGGCAAATGCCTCCAGGTATCCCTCCGGGTGACCGGCAGGCGTACGTGTATTATGCTGCGCAAATGAGCTGGTGTAACCACCGCCTGTGCGCCATACTTCCATAGGTTTATCAGTGTACATCAGGGTTAATGAGTTGGCGTCACTCTGGTGCCATTCCAGGCCACCCTGCTCGCCATAAACCCTTATTTTCACATTATTTTCTTCACCGGCAGCAATCTGGGTTGCCGTAAGCACGCCGCTCGCGCCGTTATTGAATTTTAGCAAAGCAGCACCATCGTCGTCCAGTTTGCGCCCCGGTACCACAACATTGATATCGGCACAGATCTGTGTTACCTCTAAACCGGTAATATATTCGGCCAAATTAAAGGCATGGGTACCTATATCCCCCATAGCACCAGCAATCCCGCTTTTACCCGGATCGGTACGCCACGAGGCTTGTTTATTATCATCACCCTCTAAAAAACTACTGAGCCATCCCTGCGGATACTCTACATAAACTTTACGGATGTTACCCAGCTTACCGGCTTTTATCAGTTGCTTGGCTTCTTTCACCATTGGATAACCGGTGTAAGTATGGGTTAGGCAAAATAGCTTGCCACTTGCTTTCACCACTTTATCCAGTTCTTTAGCTTCAGCCAAAGAAAAGGTCATCGGTTTATCCAAAACCACATGGAACCCATTTTCTAACGCGGCTTTAGCAGGATCAAAATGTACATGGTTTGGAGTAACAATACTAATTACCTGTACACGTTCATCTTCGGGCAGTTGTTTTTCTTTTTCTATAAGTTCGGTGTATGAACTGTAAACGCGGTTGGCCGGTAAACCCAGCAGAACGCCGCTTGCCTTTGATTTTTCGGCATTGCTGCTAAAAGCGCCGCAAACCAGTTCATATTCACCATCGATGCGGGCAGCAATCCTGTGCACAGCGCCAATAAACGCACCTTGCCCACCGCCGATCATTCCTAATCTTAATTTCATTGTTTTTTAAGTGAGTGGTTGATTGGGTTGATTAGGTGAGTGGTTAATTATCGAAAACTGAAACAGTTTACATAATGCAACTACCCGCCTGTCCAACTTAAAACCAATTTATAAAGTGAATGGTTGACTGGGTTAATTAGGTGAATAGTTAACAGGGATACAAATCCTTATTTCAACCACTCACCTAATCAACCCAATCAACCACAAACCAATTCTTTAGGTTGCCCAGGCTTTATCGCCTTTTTTGTATGGAAAATTACCATCATATTTTCCGGGTACAGCAATGTAGCGCAGGGCTTGTGTTGCACCAGGTTTTGAGGTGAAGAAACCCAGCAGGGTTAATTCTTTCATCATCCTGAAATAATGGTTAGGGTCTTCCGGCTTTTTGGTTTTGGTGTAGGCTTTTTGCTCGACATCAAGCGCGGTAAGTAATTCGGTGCGCTGCTTTGAATCAGCCTCCATAAACTTCTTATCAAACTTTTTCTTGCTGGCATCATCCAAATCGGCTATACCTTTTACAAATATTTTCTGATCTGCCGGTTTATAACAATCCTGTACCATTAAGGCCATAAAGCTGCCTACATCGGCCGCTTTTGCACCCGGAGAGGAAGTAGCCGGTAAAATGGTTTCGCCAACCTCATTCAGGAAAGCAACGTTGTCTTCATCAAACAGTTCGTTTACCTTTTTAGAAGTTGATTTACATCCTGAAACGAAAAACTCGGCGCCTATCACCGTGCCGCCCAGTATTAAACCAACCCTGGTAATTGCATCTCTTCTATTCATTTTTCTAATTATTGATTTAGTGAATTAGCGAATTAGTAATCTTTTATTTGTTGATTTTGTGAGTTATTGAGTTTTATGATTTTTGATTATCCGAATTTTTAAGTTCTTTAATCACTATTCACTAACCCGCTAATTCACCAATTAAATTATGCTTTTAATTCAAATCCCTGTCGGTATTCGCGTTTAATATACTGG
>NZ_JBFUKF010000189.1:0-10144 GCF_056400985.1 Mucilaginibacter sp. P4_G9
TACCTACACATGACGTGTTTGTAAAAAAAGTCCTTTGTCATGCTGAACGCAGTGAAGCATCTGTTATTCGCCATGCTTCTTCGCCCTGTACAGTCTGCGAATAGATCCTTCACTGCGTTCAGGATGACAAACCTTTTATGACAATGACAGTTGGAAGGCAAAAAGCTATCGTCACTGCACCCATTTTCTTAATTATTAC
Source organism: Mucilaginibacter sp. P4_G9 (assembly GCF_056400985.1). Taxonomy (NCBI): domain Bacteria; kingdom Pseudomonadati; phylum Bacteroidota; class Sphingobacteriia; order Sphingobacteriales; family Sphingobacteriaceae; genus Mucilaginibacter; species Mucilaginibacter sp. P4_G9. The sequence continues at coordinate 200 of NZ_JBFUKF010000189.1, forward strand.
CAATAAGGCTTCTTTTGGATTTGCATTTAGTTAAATAAAACATACTTTTGCCATTGTTTATAATAAGTCTAAATAAAAATAACAATGAAGATTAACCTTACTACACTTCTTGCTTCCTTCGCACTCCTCGTAATCTCCCCCCTTATAATACAAGCCCAGCAAAAAGCATCGATACAGGGCCATGTAAAAGACAAGGAGAATAAACCACTGCCAGGTACAACTATATCAATTGACGGTACTAACTATATTACATCAGCCGGTAATAAAGGCGATTTTAAACTGAATGTAGCCGCAGGCAAGTATACTATACACTACAACTTTGTAGGCTTCAGAGAGATCAGCAAACAAATTGTAATTGCCGCGGGATCTGTTATTGATGAAAATGTTGTTTTGCACGAAGATGCCGCTTCGCTGCAACAGGTAGAAATAATTGGGCGTAAAGAAAAAACTTATAAAACCAAAGCCACGTTTATCGGCAACAAAACCGAAACTGATATTAAAGATCTGCCGCAATCTGTATCCTACGCCAGTAAAGAACTGATGGCCGACCAAGGTGCAGTACGCGTTGGCGATGTAGTTAAAAACTTTAGCGGTGTTTCGCAGTTCACTTTTTATGATGACCTTACCATCAGGGGCTTTCGTGTTAACGGCCAAAGCAATACCCAGCTTTTAAACGGGTTGCGCACCAGTACCGGGTTTTGGAAACAGCCCTTAACCAATTACCTGGAGCGTGTTGAAGTGCTGAAAGGCCCATCATCCGCCCTGTATGGCAATGCAAGTCCCGGAGGTGTGGTTAACCGTGTAACCAAAAAACCACTGAACGAAACCCGCAGAACCTTGAGTTTCTCGTTAGGCAGTTTTAACACATTCAGAGGATTGGCCGATTTTACAGGCCCTGCAAACAAAGATAGCACCTTACTATACCGCCTTAATTTAGGGTATGAAGATGCCAACTCTTTCCGCGATCTGCAGTTTGATAAAAACGTGATCATTGCACCTTCTTTATCGTTCATCGCGTCGCCAAAAACACACATTAATTTCGATATGGTTTACAACAGCTCGCGCAGCAGGCTTGATCGGGGTCAGTCTGTAATCGGCAACGACTTGTATTCAACCCCGCAATCACTGGCATTAAGTGCCGCCAATGATTTTTTGAACGAGCAGACATATATTGTTACCTTATCGGTAAATCACCAGTTTAATAACAACCTGAGCTTTAATGCCGCTTACTCAAAAACCGGGTACAGCGAGGACCTGCTTGAACACCGCAGCGCCAATGCCTATGCCAAAGACAAGCTGGGCAATGATATTCCTAACCAGGTAGCTATGCAGATATTTCAGCGCAAGCGAAAACGCTACATTGATAATTTTAGCGGCTACTTTAATTACAACGCCAAAACAGGTCATATAGAACATAAAATTGTAGCAGGCTATGATTATGGCAGCGAAAAAATGCCGGTAGGCGCGTCACAACTCACCGCTTCGGGCTATCGCAATGCATCCAACACCGGTACTATTGCCAACTATGTGGTAAAAGACAGTTTAAAGTATTTACGGGATACCAAGGGTAACCCGGTTGCCAACGTACCTTCTTTTGATTTAAATAATGCCATCAACTCGCAACGTTTACAGGACGACAGCAAGGCACTTTTTTCGCAAAACGTGCTTAACCCAACCTATTACTACCTTAATGCCGGGTATGTACAGGATCAGTTAAAGCTGGGCAGGTTGCAGGCGCTTGCCGGCATCCGCTACGAGTATTATACCGATTTTGCAAATTATGCCACTTCAACACAACAAAAAACGCACTCCAGCGCATGGCTGCCCCGCTTTGGCCTGGTGTATACAGCTACTAAAAACATCAATATTTACAGTACTTATGTAATGGGGTATAACCCGCAAACCGCGGCAACCATTGCCAACCCCAATGCCGGCGGACCATTTGCCCCGGTTACCAGCAACATGATTGAGCTGGGCGCCAAAAGCAGCTGGTTTGACGACAGGCTATCCATAACAACATCTGTTTACCAGATTGAGCAAAAAAACACCCTTTACAACGCAGGTGTGACCAATCAGCCCGACCTGTTAAGGCCGGTTGGTAAAGAGCGTTCACGGGGGTTTGAGTTTGATATTACCGGGCGCATACTGCCAAACTGGAGCATGCTGGCCTCGTATGCGTACAATGATGCTAAAATTACCGAAAGTGGTGTTGCCACCGAGGTTGGTCTGCAAAAACCGAACGCCCCTAAAAACATGGCCAATATCTGGACGAGGTATAATATTATACGCGGCGCATTTAGCGGGCTGGGCATAGGTTTGGGCGCCAACTACATTGATAAACGCACACTATCCATCAACCTTACCCAAAGCATTCCTGATTACATATTGGTTGATGCAGCGCTATTTTATAATATTGGCAAAGTTCAGCTACAATTTAATGCCAACAACATTACCGGTAAAAAGTATTGGGTGGGCGGATATGATTATATAAGGCTGTTCCCCGGTGCGCCCAGGAACTATTTGCTTACGCTTGGATATACCTTGTAATGGCAAAATCAAAATTTAAAAAGATAACCGGCTGGCTGCATTTGTGGGTTGGCCTGGTAACCGGCATAGTAGTAGTTATCGTCTCGGTAACGGGCTGCATTTACGTGTTTGATAAAGAAATATTTGATTTTATACACAAGGATATAGTAAACGTTCAGAAAACCGGCCCTGCAAGGCCGGTTTCTGAATTACTTGCTATTGCACAAAAAGCAGTTGGCCCCCATAAAAAGCTCAGCAGTATTAAAATAACCGAAGATGATAAAAGCATTGTGTTTTCGGGTTTTAAAGTGAATGATAAAAAAAAGATCACGCTGTGGTACTTCAGCCAGTTTGAGTACTATGATTATGTTTATGTAAACCAATACACCGGCAAGGTGTTAGGCATTATCGATTTCAGGTACGAGTTTTTTAACATTGTTGAACAGCTGCACCGTCAACTGTTGCTGGTAAAGCCGGTGGGCAGCGTTATTGTTGGCAGCTGTGTGCTGCTTTTTCTGTTGATGATGATCACCGGCTTTATACTCTGGCTGCCTAAAAATTACAGGCAGTTTAAACAAAGCATCAGCATAAAATGGAATGCCAGGTTTAAACGGGTAAATTATGATGTGCATAACAGCCTGGGATTTTATGTTTTGCCCATTGCTATACTTATTGCTGTAACCGGTTTGGTATGGTCATTCAAATGGTGGGAAAAGGGCATTTATAATATGCTTGGCACAAAGGAAAAGCCCCAGTTTTCGCGCGTATTACCAGTCATCAGCACAGCCGATTCAACCCTGAATAAAATGGACATCATCCATCACAACCTGCTCAAACAATTAAATGGCGACTGGACCCAAATTGGGCTGGATATACCCAACAGGAAAGATAAGATGGTAATGGCATTTGTATACCTAAAACACCGCAGCGATGGCTGGAATGGCATCAGTTACTATTTTTTTGATGGCCGCACGGGCAAACTGGTAACAGCTATACCACACAACAAAAAAACGCTGGGCATGAAATGGCGCAACTCAAACCTGTACATCCATACTGGCCGCCTATATGGGCCGGGTACGCAAATACTGGCTTTTTTGGCAAGCCTGGTATGTGCATCGCTGCCTGTTACCGGCTTTTTGATATGGTGGGGCAAACGCAACAAAAAACCTAAAAAGAAAAGGCCGGATACAGAACCGGTTGCACGGGCAATGGTACAAACCTGATAGCTTAAACTCCTTCGCTCAGCAACTCCTTCTTCATTTTTAATATCAGCATCACTATAACCGAGAGCATTATCAATACAAAATAACTATAACCCAGGTTATGTTCATCTTTAGCGGGCAGCAGAAAAACAATGCCATAGCTAAAAAACGATACGATAACATAATTTATCCCGCCCGAAAGTCCGCTGGCTATACCGGCGTTTTTAGGGAAGCGGCTTAAGCAATAGGTAAAAAAGTTATTAAAAGTATATCCTGCGGCTATATGGATTATAAAAGCGAAAAATATGATGGTATATAAATTGGCTATATACCTCATGCTTATCAGCATTACTATTACAAATATTACCTGCAGGGTAAGGTTAACCACCATTCGATTAAAAAACGGCTTGTTGATGGTGGCTTTACCGATAAGTCCCCCTATAAGCCAGGCTATGCCCAATACCAACGAACTATAGCCGGCCACAACCGGCGACAGATGCAAAGTATGCTCTATGATAAAAGGGCCTGTCATGTTATAGATCATCACCATACAGTACGCAAGTCCCAACATAATAAGGCCGAGGGTAAAACTGGTGGTTTTGATCATATCCGCATAAATGCTACCGATCTTTTTGATATGGAATGCCGAAAAGTTTTTCAACGTTTCGCCGCTGAAGACCAGCTCCAAAACCACGAATACTGCAGCAAATATGGCCAGGAGGTAAAAGTTTGATTTCCACCCATAACCGGTTTGCAGGTACCCGCCAACAAAAGGCGCTACAATTGGCCCGGTAGACCAGATGATGGAAAACATGCTAAGGTAATGCTTCAGCTTTTCGCCCGAAAACAGATCGATAAAATAAGCGCGCTTGGAAACAATTACACCGGCTACGGTAATACCGTGTACTATCCGCATGAGGTATATTAAATAAATGTTGGTTGAGGTAGCTATAACAATACTGGCAACAGCAAAAAGTACCAGGCATACCAGGCTTATATTGTACCGGCCAAAACTATCCAGTACGCTGCCAATAAATAGTTGCGTAATGCCATAGCTTATTAAAAACAAAGTTAAAGTAAGCTGCACCTGGATACTGCTCACATGCAATTCGGCAGCCATGGTTGGTAACGACGGAATGTATATATCAGTCGCGAAGCCCGAAAGTGGTATTAATGCAAAAGCCAGTAAATTGGCAATACCCTGGTGCCGTTGTTTAATTGTTTTTGGCACAGAAAGCGTTGAGTACATATTAATTAAATTTACCGACCGGCAGGAAAGGACTATCCAAAGCTCTTTTTCCGGTCAATTATTAAATAAGCCGCAAAGATACCCCGTTTGTGTAAGCGGTTATATAATTACCGTTTTTATGATCTTTTGACGACAGTTGAAACCGGACTAGTATTAAGTCAACAGTACTGAGTCGTAAGTCTAAAGTTATTTTTTTTGACTTAGAACTTAAGACTTTAGGCTAAAGACTATCCGTCAATTTATCGTTGACACGGCACTAATGTTTCATCCCAATTGTCTTATCAAATCCCCTAAAACTTTAAAGCTATGCTCCACCACATCGTCAAAGGTTAAACCAAAACTAATGCGGATAAAATTGGTGAAGCGGGCATCGGTGCTAAAAATTTGTCCTGGAGCTATGCTGATGTTTTGGGCAATGGCAAGCTGGTAAAGCTCAAATGCATCAATGTTTTTATCCAACTCAATCCACAGGGCATAGCCGCCCTGGGGCTGGCTTATTTTGGTGCCCGGCGGAAAATGGGTAGCAATGGCCTGGGTATAACGCAGGCTTTGGGTATATAATGTTTTACGCAGGTTGCGCATATGCAGATCATACCGGCCAGTCTCAAAAAAATGAGCAACAGCGGCCTGGGTGGGTGTGGCCGAGCTGATGGTATGCATCATTTTGAAATTGATTACCTGCTCTTTAAACCGGCCCGGTATGCACCAGCCTACCCGGTAGCCCGGCGCAATGGATTTGGAAACTGATGAGCATAACAACACCCAGCCTTCGGTATCATAACTCTTACAGGTACGCGGGCGGCTTTTACCAAAATAAATTTCGCCGTAAATATCATCCTCAATTAAAGGGATCTGCCTTTCTGTTATTAATTTAACCAATCGCTGTTTACTATCATCAGGCATGCAACTGCCTACCGGGTTACTAAAGTTGGTTACAAACAGGCATACTTTAATATCCACTTTATCCATAGCCTCGGCCAGGTAATCAATATCAATACCCGTATCGGGATTAACCGGGATCTCCAGCACCTTCAGATCAAGGCTGAGCATTATATTAAAGATCCCGAAAAAGGTAGGGCTTTCAATGGCAACGGTATCGCCCGGTTTGGTAAGCGCCCGCAGGCAAAATATCAGGGCTTCAAGACAACCCTGCGTGGTTACCACATCGTCGCCGGTTATGTTGCCGCCCCAGTTAAAAGCGTTTTTGGCCACATGATTGCGCAACGAAATATTGCCTTGCAAAATTTCATAATTGATATTACCCGTAGGGCTTTTACGGATAGATTCCATCATGGATTTACTGAGCTTAGCCATTGGGATAAGGCTTAGCGGCGGCGATGAGCGCGACAAACGTATAACACTTTCCTCGCTCATGTTTTGATAAACCATAGCTATCATCTGGGTAACCGTGGCCTGCTCAATCTTTTTCAGCGGAGGTTTGGTGTCGGGTGCATTGGTCAGTCTTGCCGGCGAAAACTTAACGTAATAGCCCGATTTGGGCCTGGCCTCTATCATGCCCATGTTTTCCAGTTCTACATAAGCTTTGTATGATGTGCTGATGCTGATACCCTGCTCATGACTTAATGCCCTTACAGATGGCAGCTTATCACCCGGTTTTAACAAGTTCTGTTTTATCTGCTTTTCAATACGGGCAGCTATCTGCGCATATAAAAAATCATCATTAACTGTGGCAATTAATTTCTCCATTTCAAAATCTGTTATGGTCAAAATTAACAAATCTGAATCTGTTTTGCTATACGCAGATGCTTTTACTTTGTAATGATCAAAATTTATTAAAAAATGGAACTTCAATTAATTGATTATCAGCCAAAGTATCAGTCGTACTTCGAAAAATTCAACAAAGCATGGCTCGAAGAATTTTTTGTGGTTGAAGCACTGGACAAATGGGTTTTAGAAAACCCCGACGAAGCCATGTTAAAACAAGGTGGTAAAATTTATTTTGCAGCAGCAGGCGATACTATTATTGGTACAGTAGGATTGCGCTTTATTGAGGATGGTGTTTATGAGCTTACCAAAATGGCAGTTGATAAGGCTTATCATGGTGGCGGCGCCGGTCAGTTTTTATGCCAGTCGGGTATTGATAAAGCGAGAGAAATGGGTGTTAAAAAACTCATCCTGTTTTCGAGCCGCATACTAAAAAACGCTATCCACATTTATCACAAATTAGGCTTTACAGAAATCCCGGTTACGCCCGGCACCTATGGCCGTGCCGATATTATGATGGAGATAAATTTTTAATAACTATTAGTCCCCTCGGGGTCTCTCGAAGAGGACCCTGAGGCAGCACGCAGGTTGAACAAGCAAGGTTTACACTTAACAGGCGCCCTCAGGGTCCCTTTTCAAGGAGACCCTGAGGGGACAGCAATTTTTAGCGATAACATACTTTACACATCAAACTAAAACACGATGCAACTCAGCCCTATAAGCGAACAGGAAATACAGCAACTACGAGCTGAAACCAAAGGAACATCCGAAAGGATCCATTTTAATAATGCGGGAGCATCCTTGCCGCCCGATGTGGTGGTTGAAACGGTTGTTAATTACTTACATGAAGAGGCAATTTATGGCGGCTATGAAACCGAGTATAAATACAAGGACCAATTAGATTATACCTACGCGCTGATAGCCCAGCTCATTAATGCCGGTAAAGATGAAATTGCCCTTGTTGAAAATGCCAGCACAGCATGGGGGATAGCCTTCAACGGCATCAGCTTCAAGCCCGGCGATGAGATCATTACCTGCGAAATGGAATATGTAACCAATTTTATTGGCTTTTTGAATGCGCAAAAAAAGTACGGCGTAAGCATTAAAATAATACAGAACGATGTGCAGGGCAATTTCCCGCTCGATGTTTTTGAACAGGCAATTTCGCCAAAAACCAAATTGATAGCCATGACGCAAATCCCTTCAACCGCAGGCGCGATGATCCCGATTGTGGAGATTGGCAAAATAGCCCGCAAACACCAGGTATTATATCTTGTTGATGCCTGCCAAAGCGCCGGGCAAATCCCCTTAAACGTGAAGGAGATTGGCTGCGATATGTTAGCAGTAACCGGGCGTAAATACCTGCGGGCACCAAGGGGAACCGGTTTTTTATTTGTACGCAAACAGGTACAAGACAAACTGAATACCCTGTTTATGGATGGTTTTAGTGCCCCATCGGTTAGCCTTGATAATTTTCAGCTAAGAAACGATGCCCGGCGTTTTGAATTGTATGAAAAAAACCGCGCACTTACGCTCGGCCTGGGTAAAGCTGTGGAATATGCCCTGAACATCGGCGTCGACAGGATCTGGCAGCGCGTGCAATACCTGGCTAATTTAATGCGCCGGCAACTTTCAGGTATTGATGGCCTAACGGTTCATGATTTTGGTGATCAGCAATCTGGTATTGTAACCTTTTCAGTAAAGGGAATGGATAGTGGTTTAGTAAAAAGCACACTGGCCGAAAACAATATTAACGTATCGGTAGGTAAAGCCATATCAACACTCATTTATATGGATAAAAACCACCTGGCCAGTAATGTGAGGGCATCGGTACATTATTACAATACCGAAGAGGAGATAAAGATGATGTGTGTTGCACTTAATGCAGTGTATGTAGGCACAAACTGATCAAAAAGTTTTGCCGGATCTTCTGCCCTGGCCTGCGACCGTAGTTCATAAGTAATATGATGAACTATGGTCGCCAGCTGTGTACATCCTTAGTTACCAATCCAGCTTTTATAAATAGCAGCCTGCAACGGGTCGGGATTGGGCAGGGGACTTATTTTAAAGGTTTTCACTTTTTTGGAGCCTAACACAATGGTTACATCTTGCTTTACCCCGCCTTTTTGTAAAGTAAGTGCTATTGTATCACCTGTGTTCTTCGCTTCAAACGTTTGGTAAAGCAATTGCTGCGTTGCCGGTTTACCATCAATAGATAATATGGAGGTTCCTCCCCTTACATTTTTATTCCATGCAGGCGAATTGGGTTCAACCGTGGTTATCTTTAGCGTATCGTGCTGCTCCCTCACGTTAATGCCCGCCCAGGAGTTATAGGTAATAGTGGCATTGGTATCTATTAACAAGCCGCCATAAGCGAAGTATTTGGGGTAATCGGGTGGTTTAACAGTCGATGCATATTCAAATAGCTGGGGCATTGGTGCACCGGCCATCTTTTCGCATTCGTTCCTGAATTCCTGTTCGGTAAAGCCGCGTTTAAGCTTTTTGTAATATTTGTAATAAAGCAGGCGCATTACATCATCAAGCGTTTTTTTGTTTTTGGTAACATGGCGAATATTAAAATCAAGCATTAAGCCAAGTACGGGGCCTTTGTCGTAATAAGATATCGTTTTATTAATGTCTTCATTTACGCGCCCGTTCGGCCCATCGTTCCAGGTGTTGTAGCTGGCCTGTGTAGCCGACTGGTAAAAATGCCCCGGCTTATTTTCGTAGTTTTTAATATTGTTTTGAAAATCGTTCAGCATATCTTCCCCGGTCATTAAACCGGCGCGCCTTACTATCAGGTATTCATAATAAACGGTAAACCCTTCAGATACCCAAAGCATGTTGGTATGATTCTCTTTTGAATAATCAAACGGTCCCAGTTCAATTGGCCTTACGCGCTTAACGTTATAATGGTGAAAATACTCGTGGGCAATAAAGTTGTACAGTCTTTTTTTTGCCTCGGGCGAATTAAATCCCTCGCCCCCGCTAAAGCTCAGCGACGATGAGTTCAAATGTTCGATACCGCCGCCACCGTCGCCTATTGATAAAAAGGAATAATGGGTATAAGGTATTTCACCAATGATATTGCTGCCTGCAACAACTATTTTTTTTAAATCATCCATAAATCCCTGCCTGTCAAATTCAGGCAGTTGGTAACCAATAAAGCTATGGGGTTTGTTTTTAACGGTAAACTGTGGCAATACTTCAAGTTGTCCCATCAAAAAGGGACTATCATACAAT
>NZ_JBFUKF010000190.1:0-10133 GCF_056400985.1 Mucilaginibacter sp. P4_G9
CCCGGGTATTAAATTTCATCAATTTGTATTTGTATTTTTAACCGAGATAAAGCTATGATGTTTATATGGTTCATTGCAAATTTTTAGCAATGGGTATCCTCATTTCATTTAACACTTTTTTTGTGCCAAAAACGCTTTCCAAATTTACAAAAATTAAATATTTTAGGCTTATTTTAATAAATATGGCATTAATAGCCAATAATTGTTATAAATTATTCACTTTTTGCTGAAATTAAATTTTAGATAATTAAATTCACCCCCGGTATTGTGCCCTGCCCATTGCCCATCAATTTTAACCTTCAATTTATTTGTGCTATGTCGTTAACCTTAAAACTCAGTCAAAGAGAAACAACTTTTAATAACGAAGTTGTAACCCGGTTTGAGTTGTATAACAGTTTATTTCAAACTCTTCCTTTTTACCAGGTAAAGGATACCGGTATTTTGTTGCCTTTTTTTAGCTCACATTGCGAAAAGGGGGCTGCAATGAACGCATCGCCTACAGATATTATTGAAACTTTTTTTAAGAAATACGTTCCGGATATTGATCACCGCGAGCAGATAAACCGGATGTTTCGTTTTATACAATATATTGAGCGCCAGGTTGTTTTGTTTGATGCTATTGAAGATTCTTCTTTTAATAAAATAGGCAAGTTTGATGATACCGGTACGCTGCAAAGCCTGTTGCAACAAGCTGCTATTAGTGATGAAACCCGCAAAAACATTAGCGAAAAGTTAAAAGATTTTTCACTGAGGCTGGTACTTACCGCGCATCCTACCCAGTTTTATCCAGGCACGGTGCTGGGCATCATGACAGATCTTATTGAAGCTGTAAAGGTTAATGATATTCCAACTATTGATGTATTGCTGCAGCAATTGGGTAAAACGCCATTCTTTAACAAAACTTCACCTACGCCGGTTGATGAGGCCATTAGCCTATCGTGGTTTTTGGAGAATATATTTTACCATGCCGTATCGGGCATACAAGCCAAACTTGAAGATGAGTTTGATATTGATGCCAGCAATCAATTGCTTGAAATGGGCTTTTGGCCAGGCGGCGACAGGGATGGTAACCCTAACGTAACTACCGAAAGCACAAAGGCTGTTGCCGCTTATTTAAGGCTGCGCCTTTTCAGATGCTATTACCGCGATTACCGCGTGCTTAAACGCCGCATCACCTTTCGCGGGGTTGAAAAACCGATGGCCAAGCTGGAAAAACTGATCTACAAAAATGCGAATGAGCAGCATGGCGAGCCAAAGGATCTGCAACCCGAATTGTTAGATCTGCTGCAAGCCATCAAGCATACATTAATAACAGATCACGATTCTCTTTTTGTGGATGTTGTGGATAACCTGATCCAGAAAGTTCGCTTATTTGGCTGTTATTTTGCTACGCTGGATATCAGGCAGGATAGCCGCGTATTGCGCAGCGTATTTGATTTTGTGACTTCAAAAACCGATACCGGTGTTGCCAAAGGATATGCGGAATTGAAGGAGAACGAAAAGCTTGAAAAGTTAACTTTTAACGAAGTTGATTACCATCGCCCCCAGGATGCCGATGCCATGACCTGCGATACGCTGGATACCATTAGGCTGATGAAGCAAATTCAGCATAGCAATGGCGAAAAAGCCTGCCAGCGCTTTATCATTAGCAACTGCCAGCAGGCATCGGATATTTTACAACTTATAGATTTGTTTTTATGGAGCGGATGGCAAAAAGACAGCTTGACCGTTGATTTTATGCCGCTGTTTGAAACTGTTAATGACCTTACCCGCGCCGGTGAGATCATGGAACAATTGTATACACATCCATACTATGCCCAACATTTAAAAATGCGCGGCAACAGGCAAACTATTATGCTTGGTTTTTCTGACAGTACCAAGGATGGAGGTTACCTGATGGCTAACTGGAGCATTTATAAAGCTAAGGTTGAATTAACAGCCATGGCCCGTAAATACGGAGTAAGCCTTGCGTTTTTTGATGGCAGGGGAGGCCCGCCGGCACGTGGCGGTGGTAAAACACATCGCTTTTATGCCTCAATGGGCAACGAGATAGCCAATGAGCATATTCAGCTAACTATACAGGGACAAACGGTAAGCTCGCAATACGGATCAATTGAAACCGCGAGGTTTAACATGGAACAACTGGTTAACGCGGGTGTTATATCGGCATTGCACCCTAATCGTAATGATCTTTTGGATAGCAGGCATAAATCCCTGATATCGCAAATGGCCGACGAAAGCTACGGACTGTTTATGGCGCTGCGCGCACATCCTTTATTTGTAGAGTACCTGGAAAAATTTAGTCCGCTTAAACTATTATCCCGCATCAATATCAGCAGCCGCCCAACCAAGCGTGGTGTAGGCGGTCCGTTAAAACTGGAAGATTTGCGTGCTATCAGCTTTGTGACTTCATGGAGTCAGCTTAAACAAAGCATTCCCGGTTTTTATGGCGTAGGTACAGCATTGAAAAAAATGAAGGACGATGGCAACTGGCACGAGATCCAGGAATTGTACCAAACATCGGGTTTCTTTAAAACAATGCTGGATAATTGTATGATGTCTATGTCGAAATCAGATTTCAGGGTTACGGCTTACCTCGAAAAAGATGAAACATTCGGCGATTTCTGGAAAATGCTGAAGGATGAATTTGATCTTACGCGTGTTATGCTGCTTGAGCTAACCGGCAGTACAGTACTGATGGAAGAATACCCGGTCGAGCGCCGTTCTATCGCTATCCGCGAAAAAATAGTACTGCCCCTGGTTATCATTCAGCATTATGCCCTGCAATGCCTGAACAACTGCAAGGATAACGAACTTGTTGATATTTATGATAAGCTGGTGATTCGTACAGTTTATGGTATTGTAAATGCCGGAAGGAATTTGGCGTAATCCCCTCTAAATCTCCCCCCGAAGGGGGAGACTTTTATGTTCAGCTGGGAATTTCCTTCATTGAGGTGTAAAAAGTAAAAGCGAAGTATCCTTCAAGAAACCTCGCTTTTACTTTTTTAAGTCTCCCCTACCGGGGGAGATTTAGAGGGAGCTTGGCTGCATCCCTGTCGAAATAGCAAACCTGTTCCATGCATTAATTGCTATAATGGCCAATATCACCTGTGCAATATAAGTTTCGGGCAACACTTTGGCCGCTGCTTCATAGGTAGCGTCAGAAACGTGGTTTTGTATCAAGGTAACCTCTTCTGTAAGGGTTAGTATTGCTCTTTCCTCTTCGGTAAAAAATGGTGTTTCTCTCCAGGCGTTAAGGGCATAAATGCGTTGCTCGGTTTCGCCGGCTTTACGGGCGTCTTTGGTATGCATATCTATACAAAAAGCACAGCCATTTATCTGCGAAGCGCGAATCTTGATCAATTCGCGGTGGGTTTTACTTACGCTGCTTTTAACGATATACTGATCAAGGTTTAATAATATCTTGTAGGCTTCCGGGTCTGTTTTACCGATGTTTACTCTTGTTTTCATTTTCTAGTTTGTTTTAATACCCAAAGGTGGTAACAAAACATGTTTCAAAAAATGAATCAGGATTAAGAAAACACAAGTTGATTAGCTTTTTTTAGCCCGTATTTTGCTCATAAATTGCGGCGTAAATCCAAGATATGATGCCAGCATGTATTGAGGTACCCGCTGCATAAAAGCCGGGAATAAACTGCTGAAATGCCTGTATCGTTCCTCGTCGCTCATGCCGTAAATATATTTAATACGGTTTTGGAACGCAGCAAAAGCCCGTTGCTGTATTATCCTGAAATAGCGCTCCAGTTTAGGTATCGTCACAAAAAGCTCGTCGAGTTTGCTTTTTGTTATGCTTATAACTTCTGTATTTTCAATCGCCTGGATATAGTAAAATGAGGGGCGGCCGCTTTCCAGGCCATCATAATCTGTTAGCCACCAGTTTTCTATTGCAAACTGGGTTATCTGCTCATTTAGTTTTTTGTTGATGAAATACAGGCGCAAACACCCCGTGTTTATAAAGTAAAGCTCCTTGCAAACATGATCCGGCTGCAGCAAGAAAGCCTTTTTTTTAATGGTTTTTATTACCACAGCTGCATTGATCAGTTGTTCATCAGCTTCTGTAAGCTCAATGAACTTCTTAATATGATCCGTAAGATTGGAGTGCATAATTGTGGATAGAATTAAGAAGCCGTTTAAATTTTATTCAATAATGTTTTATACGTTTTTAAAATATATAACCTACCGTCATTGCTTCGTGCCTACCAATGAAGTTTTTGCAATTAAAGCCTTTTGTCATGCTGAACGCAGTGAAGCATCTATTATTCGCTATGCTTCTTCGCCCTGTACAGTCTGCGAATAGATCCTTCACTGCGTTCAGGATGACAAATTTTTTAAACGTCATTCCCCCTTCAGAGGCCCCGGATTTTAGCACCCGCAATTGCTATCTGTTTATTTTTCAAGGTATTCTTTTAATGATCTGCCCGTAATATCGGTCCAGCCGGCAACAAAATTCTCCTTTTTGAAGGCATCCACGCGAGGGAAGGTTTCCAGGCCCGAATGGGTAAGTTTAAGGCGGGTTTGCTCACCCTCAGAGAACAACTCCCATGTAACCTCCGAAACGCCTTCATAGCCGTCGTAACGCCAGGTATAGGCAATTTTACTGCCCTCAACAACCTGGGTTACCCTGCACAGGTGGCGATACTTTACGTTATCATCACCTGCAGTGAATTCAAACTCGAAGCCTACTTCTGGTTTAAATTCTGCCAGGTCAAAGTACCATTCCTTCATTTTGTTCTTGTCGGTAATAGCTTCCCAAACTTTGCTGATGGGGGCGTTGTACGTACGTTCAATTTCAAAAGGTTGTGCGCTCATAATTTTTCATTTTTAGGATTTATAGTTTCTGTATTTTGTTCATTGATAAGGAATACATCTAATGCATCCAGTTTTTGCGTCCAAAATTTGCTGTACTGTTTGGCCCAATCAGTAACTTCTTTAAGTTGTTTTAAATCGGCCCTGCAAAAACGCTCCCGCCCTTGTTGTTTAATAACCAGCAGGCCGCATTCGGTTAATATTTTGATATGTTTAGATACAGCCGGTCTGCTTATATCAAAATTATCGGCCACGGCATTAAGGTTCATGCTTTGGTGCGCAATCAGGTTGATGATTTCGCGGCGGGTAGGGTCGGCAATGGCTTTAAAAACGTCTCGGTGCATAACATAATGGCAATATGAAACCATATGGTTACAAATATATATGAAACCTTTTGGTTACGCAAATGGAACGTAAAAAAAGTTAAACACGTGATTATAATCATGACATTGCTAAAAGGGCTGTCAAACACTTTAAAATACCATAGGTAGCTATGAGTTTTTTATTACTTTTTGCAAACCATCGCCAAATAATCCCGTATTTTTGCCGCCATTATGGCTACTTCACTAAAAAACAAATTCGACAGTATAATTTTCGACCTGGATGGTACCCTTTGGGATAGCACCGCCAACGTGGCGCTGGCATGGCAACATGCGCTTAACCAGGTTGATTATTTGAACGAAGATATGACTGTTGACCGTGTAAGATCCATAACCGGGATGGCCTATGATGCCATTTTTGATAAACTTTTCCCTACCCTTAATGCCGGTCAGCGTAAAGTGGTGCAAAGCCTTTGCGCGGTAAGCGAACTGGAAATTTTACATACCAAAGGAGGCGAGCTATACCCACAACTGGAAGAAACCCTAAAATATCTGGGCGCCAACTACAAGCTGTACATTGTGAGCAACTGCCAAAGGGGCTATATTGAAGTGTTTTTGGATTTGAACGATATGCACCCTTACTTTTTGGCCCACCAGTGTTTTGGTACCAAAGGCAACCCTAAGGCCGATAATATTAAAGATATTGTTAACGATCATGAGCTTAAGGCGCCAGTTTACGTAGGCGATACCATGGGCGATTATACATCGGCAACAAAAGCAGGCGTACCCTTCATTTTTGCCAGCTACGGTTTTGGTGTGGTGCCCGATGGAATGGTTGCTACCGTTGATAGCTTTAGCGAGCTGATGGGATTGTTGTAATTAATGCCTGCTTCTGTTTTTCACCCAGTTACTTGGTTCCGCAGTACTAACCGATGATATATTGGCTTTTTTATGGCTAAGCAATAATTCCATCAATATCGCCGCAATCCGGGCCTCATCTTTATTACCCGTTTGTAACACATCCGGGCTGAAATACTTTTTTACAAAATGAGTATCAAAATTACCGGATGTAAAAGCTTCATGCTGCATCACAAATTTGCCAAAGCCTAAAGTAGTTGTAATACCGGTTATCTGGTATTCATCAATAGCCCTTATCATCCGCTCTATGGCTTCCGTACGATCTTTACCATACGTAATAAGCTTGGCTATCATCGGATCGTAATAAATGGGGATCTCCATACCTTGTTCAAACCCATCATCAACCCTTACACCAGCTCCTTTTGGGGTAATGTATGTTTGCAGTGTTCCAATATCAGGCAAAAAATCATTAGCCGGATCTTCGGCATATACCCTAAGTTCTATGGCATGGCCACGCATCTGCAGGTCTTCCTGTTTAAAGCTTATAGGTAAACCGCGGGCTATATTTATCTGCTCTTTCACCAGGTCTATCCCAGTTATCAACTCGGTTACAGGATGCTCTACCTGCAAACGGGTGTTCATCTCCAAAAAATAAAAGTTAAGCTCATCATCCATAATAAACTCTACGGTGCCTGCACCGGTATAATTTACAGAGCGTGCAACATCAACGGCACATTTGCCCATTTGCGCCCTTATTTGCGGCGTAAGCACTTTTGAAGGGGCTTCTTCTATTACTTTTTGATGGCGGCGCTGTACCGAACAATCCCGCTCAAACAGGTGCACAATATTACCATGGGTATCACCCAAAACCTGGATTTCGATATGTCGGGGAGATGAAACGTAACGCTCAATAAAAACAGATCCATCGCCAAATGCAGAGGTAGCCTCAGATACGGCCAGCTGCATTTGTTCGTCAAAATCACCGGCGCCTTCAACTATGCGCATCCCCTTGCCACCACCGCCGGCCGCCGCTTTTATCAGGATGGGGAAACCCACCTCAACCGCGCGCATTTTTGCTTCGGCAACATCGGTTATGGCTTCCACCGTACCCGGAACCATCGGGATATTATATTTTAGTGCAGCAGCTTTTGCCGATAGCTTGTTGCCCATTACTTCCATAGCCTCGGGCGATGGACCAATCAGGATAAGCCCGGCCTCGCGTACCTGCCTGGCAAATGAGGCATTCTCGCTCAAAAAACCATAACCGGGATGAATGCCCTCTGCCCCGGTTTCAATACAGGCCGCAATAATTTTTTTGCCAACAAGATAGGATTGATTTGAAGGGGCGGCACCAATATGCACAGCTTCATCTGCGTAGCGAACATGAAGCGCGTCGCGATCAGCATCCGAGTAAACTGCAACGGTTTTAATACCCATTTCGCGTGCCGAACGCATTACCCTTAAAGCTATTTCGCCACGGTTGGCTACCAGTATCTTTTGCATAAAACAAATGTAACCGAATTACCGGTTAGCAGGCAGGAAAATTCTATTTGGAAATCAAAATAACAAACGAACAATAATACGAACCCAGTCAGCGCACATTTTTACCTGCCAGTTTTATCCAACCGGTAGGTTCTGTTATTGCAGCGATAGCAAACATATCTTTTAAATGGCAGCCAAAACAAAAATGTTTTAACCAAGGGGCCGCGTTTTATACGGGACATGTTACCGCTGCATGATYTGCAACGCACTGCTTTTTGGGCACCCAATTGTTTTATTTGAGTGTTATTATCGATGTCAGATTTAGTTAAATCAGCAGTCATACTATTCAATTTGTTAAGGGGAATTAAAATCAACTAAATTTAACACTAAATCATGAATATAATGTGAAGATTTTAACAACAAATTAAAAAAAAGGTGCTTTTTAGCCTGCCTTAATGCCTTTTTTTACCCTTTTTAGACAAAACGCCCCTAATTTTAAGTTAAGAGCGTATTAAATATAGGTTAAATTAAAAATTACTCCTTTTTATCGGGAACCGGAGTGCCTAAAGGTGGCGGAACAGGCTGACCACCGGGACCTTGAGGCGGGCCAACAGGGCCACGGCCAACAGGAACAGTAACTTCGGGATGAGCGGTACCGCGGTGGCAACTGTTGCAATTAATACCTGCTTTTAGCACCATACCCAATGAATCTTTTTTTGCATGAAAATATTTGCTGTTGATTTTGTTCATCATCTTGAACATATCGCGGGTCATATTCTTTTCTGGTTTGGCATCGCTTACCCAATCCATCTTTTTGGCGGCTTCATCACGTACATGGCAAAAATTACAATGTACGCCTAATGAATGTTCCCATTCATCCATTACCGCATGGAGTTGATCTTTTGTAATATTCTTCGGCAACACTTTCAGGTTTTTAAACCCTTCATCGTCCGCAACCTTTGGTGTCATAGATGTCATGGCACCTAATACCACAACCGATATTAACGCGAGAGTGACTAATAATTTTTTATTTACCAGCATAATTGTCATATTTAAGTCATCTAATGTATCGATTAACTTTTAATGTTACAACTTTTAGCCTTCACTTTCGCAGGTAACTTTTTGGATACAGAGATAGGTGTGCAGATTTCAGATTTCAAATGTGCAGATATGCAGATGAGGTTTTATGACTGTGCAGATTTAGATGATGATTTGATTCCGGTTTATTTTCTGAACCGGAATTTTTCGAATTAAATAATTAACAGAATTTTTATAAGCATAAACTCTTAAAATTCAAACAATTCGCTGAATTCGAAAAATTCGGGTTCAGAAAACAATCTGCACATCTGAAATCTGAAATTTGCACATCTAAAGTCTTACCAGTTTTTCACTTATAGCCCAAAGCTTATCGCGGGCAGCGGTATCAGTTGCAATGGCCGATGTTTTGGCGATCTTTTTGTTTTTAAAATACCCACCGTTGTATTTATCAAGGCGGGGAGCGGTGGCCAGGAAGACGGAGGTTTCCGCGCCTTGTTGGGCAGTGATCATAAACGGACGGATCAACACGCCCATCAGTTTCTCGGGCCCTTTAAAGCCAACCCAAAAATCGGTATTTACCACGCCCGGATGCAGAGAAAACGCAAGAATGCCGGTATTGCCAAATTTTGAAGCAAGCGATTGGGTAAAATAAATATTGAATAGCTTATTCATCCCATACGCTTTCCAGGCGCCATAGGATTGCTCCCATTGGAGATCATCAAAACGTGGACTACCCCTTTTATGTGCATTTGAGCTCACATTGATAATACGCGCCTGCCCTTTTTGCAGCAGTGGCATTAAACTGGTGGTGAGCAGAAAATGGCCCAAATGATTGGTGGTAAAAGTCATTTCAAACCTATCCTTACTCAACTCCCGCCGGGCAAAAATTCCACCGGCGTTGTTAATGAGTATATTAATGGCAAACAGCTTTCCTGATAATTCGGCAGCGGCATCACGTACGCTTTGCAAATCGGCCAGGTCGCATTTAATCACATTGATCTCATTATTACCTGTTTGCGCTATTAATTCCTCTTTAAGCCGATCGCCTTTTAGCGTGTTGCGTACCAGCAGATAAAGCGCATGCCCCTGTCTTGCCAATGAAAGCGCTGTCTCTTTCCCAATGCCCGATGTGGCGCCGGTTATTACGGTTGTTTTTAATGCCATAAGCGCAAGCCCCCTCCGCCCCCTGAAGGGGGTACTTTTTGATTTGCGTGTAAGATAGTAGTTATCTGTTACACTTTAAGCAAAAGGATAATTTCTTAAAAATGATTGTCACGAACGAACAGGGGTGGATTTTAGCGCTGGGGTGAGGAGAAATCTTCAGCGATATGCTATACAACGATGCTTAGTGAGTGCACATCGCCTAAGATTTCTCCTCACCCCCTCCGTCCCCGCACGGTCTCTCGAAAGAGGACCCTGCGGCTGCACTAAGCCCGTATTATTTACGAAAATCGCGTTTATGCGTGATGATCCGGGTACCTCAGGGTCCTCTGCGAGAGACCCTGAGGGGACGAAAAAGTCTTAAGTTCAAAGTCAAAAAAGAACAAATCCGGCTAATAACTTACGACTTCCGTCCCCGCAGGGTCTCTCGAAAGAGGACCCTGCGGC
>NZ_JBFUKF010000191.1:0-10119 GCF_056400985.1 Mucilaginibacter sp. P4_G9
TTTGGGGCTTGCCATGATCCCCATAGTTGTACCCGAATGGGATTTTTGAGGTACTATCCTGAAAGCTGACTGAGAGGCGGCTTTATATTCAACAATCATCTCCTGTGTAACATATTTGCCGCCTGTAAATGTAATCGCTCCTTGTTTCACACTTACATAATTAGCATTTAAATTGGCAGCAGCCGATCTTACTACCCCATCAGAACCTAATTCGCCAGTATAAGAATTAAGGTTATCATAAAATTCCCTGTCTATGGATTGCCCGATTATAGTAAAAGGGAAAAAACCTTTTTCGCCTATTTCTCCTCCCTCGCCCCTGATCCATTTTTTATTAAGCTCCCATGACTTGTTGCTGCCAAGCTCAAGCCAGTTAAGTACTCCCTGGCCGGGCTCCACCCCTTCAAACCATGATTTTAAGCGGCTTATTTTACCCTTGCCCAGCTGCGCCAGGGCCGAGCCGAAGTTGGCAGGCGCAAGCATGATCAAATGACTCATCGGGCAAATCAGTGTGCCTTTTTTGTTATAATAGGTATCCCACCATTCCCTTACCACCGGCCCGCCGGTTGAATGTGTAATGCAAACAAACCGGTTATTGTTGGCTAATTCCTCTGCCAGCTGTTCGTTAACGGCGGTTTCAAATGCCCTGGCAATATCATGAAGCTGAACTTCATCATGAAAACTGATGTATTGCCCAAGGTAAATATCTTTAACTATTGCATTTGCGTCTATCTTTTTTGCTTCAGCCTGCAAACGTATCGGAAGGCTTCCGTACGTATCAAGATTGGTAACGCTCCAGCCGTGAACAAAAACAAGTACCAGATTATCGGTAGCCATATAATTAAGGATTTAGGTTAATTTAGGTATAATATTAGTAGTTAAAAACGGCAATTTAAATACTTTAATTAATTATTTCTATACTATTGTTAGTCAATTTTAAAAAACTGTTTTAAGGGTAACTCATTATGGTTTGGTATGGCTATTCGGTGCAATCCCTGGTAGCTTTGAATGCTTTTTTTATCATATTGATCGGCCTGATTGTTTATTAATTATTTTTATGAATTTATTAGCATTTCATTTTTGAACTGTTTCTAATATTTTTCGTTTCTTTGCAGTCAATTGAAAGAGTTAGATATAGATATGGCGTGGTTTAAACGAGAGTTGAAAGGGATAATTACGACTACTGAGGAAAAGAAAGAAACCCCTGATGGTATCTGGAATAAATGCCCCAATTGTAAAAAACCCTTGCATTATTCTGAGCAGGTTGAAAATCAATATGTTTGCCATTACTGTGGCTTTCACCTTCGCATAGGTTCAAAAGAATACTTTTCGGTTCTGTTTGATGATAATGAGTTTACAGAACTTTTTGAAAATCTTACATCCGGCGATCCCCTGCACTTTGAGGACACTAAAAAATATACAGAAAGGCTTACCGAAACCCAGTTCAAAACGGGCTTAAAAGATGCCATACGTGCCGGTGTAGGTAAAATTGACGGCCAGGACATTGTAATTGCCTGTATGGATTTTAACTTTATAGGTGGTTCGATGGGATCTGTTGTGGGTGAAAAAATTGCCCGCTCCATTGATTATAGTATTGCGCACAAAATCCCCTTCCTGATGATCTCAAAATCCGGTGGTGCAAGGATGATGGAAGCCGCGTTTTCACTAATGCAGATGGCTAAAACATCAGCCAAGCTGGCTTTATTATCAATAGCTAAAATTCCTTATATATCTTTACTTACCGACCCTACAACCGGCGGTGTAACAGCATCTTACGCTATGCTTGGCGATATCAATATAGCCGAACCAGGCGCGCTGATTGGCTTTGCCGGCCCGAGAGTTATTAAAGAAACCATCAAGAAAGATTTGCCTAAAGGTTTCCAGACTGCCGAATTTGTTCAGGAACATGGTTTTCTTGATTTTATAGTCGACAGAAGGGAAATGAAGGAAAAATTAGCTTCGTTTTTGAAAATGATGAAAAATTAGTTTTCTTCAATACAATATAAACAACAAAGGCTACCCATTTTAGGTAGCCTTTGTTGTTTATTAAAAGCAGCGAGCTATTTTGTTATCGAACCGCTTTGTGCACCGGCTCCCGGTATATCACGATCAGGAAGATCAGCAAAGCTGCCATCTTCGTGCAAAACCTTTAAATTTTTTCTATTGGGGCCGTACTTTTCAAGATTATCTTTACTTTGATTGGTACCCGTGTCGGTATTTCTGCTGTTTCCCGTCATCCCCATACCGTCACCCTGATTTCTACCAGGTGTTCCATAATTGTTCATGATCTTGTCCTCCTCTATATTTTAGGTTTAAAACATTGCTGTACTAAAACATTGCTGCAGTACACGGGGTTCATGACCATGGCATTCAGTCGGCGTTAAGTCAGGCGTCCTGATCATATGCGAGGTTTAAATTCGTCGTCATAAACCTTTACACTAATTTAACTCTTTATTATCTAATTTATTATTAAAAATAGCATATCGGGATTTTGACCTGGTAAGGAATTTTAAATCCAGAAAATTTAACAAATATTATATCCTGGTATTTAAGGCTTTCCTTTGTTCACATGGACTATATTCCCTCTGTACCTGGCTCATGCCCTACCATCCTGCCTGTTGTTCTTCCATGCGGGCGACTTTCAAAATCTGTTTTGGCCGGCCCTACAGACGGAAATTCCTTTTTATTTGGAGGAGTTACGTCAATTTGTTCACTATATGAAGTATCTGCACTTTTATTAGGCTGGTCAACTTCAGCCTGGCTATGGTAACCCGAACCTTCATTATCAGATTCATGTTCTTCTGGTATTTCATCCGGATCATCGCCATTTTTATTCTTTTTCAGATTATCGCGCTTTTGGCCTGGAAATGAGTTGCTTGTATGTTCGAAATCGTTACGATTTTTATCCTGGTTATTCCGGGATTTTTCTTCTTTAGTATTCATAGGTTTTAACTTTTACTATTAATAAAACCTATCGAATTATTGTTTTGTTTTCTAAATAAGAAAATATATTTCTTATTTGTGTGTGTATGGTGATTTATTTAGGCTTCGCCGCTCAAAACCTCCAACGCACAGATGATCTCACTGCTATTTCATGTAGCGTTGCAATCATGGGCTTTACAGATTGATGGAGCGTAAAACTTACAATGTTTTCAGAACTTCGTAAGTTTTATGCATAAAGAATTATGCGTTAACCAAACAAAGTTCCTTTACCTTGGCAACGGTAAAATCCACTTCGTTCTTTGTGTTATATTTTGAGAAAGAAAACCTCACTGAAGGTCTTGATGAGCTTGCCCCTATAGCAGTAAGCACGTGCGAACCAATATCGGTACCAGAACTGCAGGCGCTGCCACCTGAAGCAGAGATCCCTGATATATCCAGGTTAAACAACAACATATCAGCCATTTCCATTTCAGGGAAAGCTACATTAAGCACTGTATACAAGCTTTTATCGGCATCGGTTTCGCCGTTAAAATTTACACCAGGTATTTCGCTTATCAATCTACCATGCATGTATGATTTTAAGCCCTGGATGTGTGCCTGGTGCTGCTCCATTTCGGCATAAGCTATTTCAAGCGCTTTGGCCAGGCCAACTATGCCATAAATATTTTCGGTACCACCGCGCATATTGCGTTCCTGGGCACCGCCATATATAAATGGCTTTATTTTAATGCGGTGGTTGATATGTAAAAAACCTACCCCTTTTGGCCCATGCAGTTTATGACCGGCACAAACTAAAAAGTGTGTTTTAAGCTTACTCAGGTCATGTTGATAATGGCCCATGGTTTGTACCGTGTCGCAATGATATATGGCATTATAGGCTTCGCACAGGTCTCCAATACGGTTCATGTCTGATAATGTGCCTATCTCGTTGTTGGCATGCATGATAGATACAAAGCTACGCTCGTTATCCTTAAGCAGGGTTTCCAGATGATCGTAATCAATGTTGCCTTTGCTGTCAACATTCACAAAGCTCAATTTTATGACACCCGATTTTTCCATGGCCTCCAGCGTGTGCAATACGGCATGGTGCTCAATATGGCTGGTAATGGCATGCGTAATTTTATGATCAGCAATACCACAACGGATTGCGGTGTTATCGGCCTCGGTACCGCTTGATGTGAAAAATATCTCGGCAGGCGATGTATGCAAAAGGTTAGCTATAGTTTTGCGCGATCTTTCAATCAGTGTACGTGCCTCACGGCCATGCGAGTGGATTGACGATGGGTTGCCATAATGGTTTTCCATCACCTTATACATTTCTTTTAAAACTTCCGGATCAAGCGGCGTTGTAGCAGCATTATCAAAATAAACACGCATCGTTATAGTAATTATTGATTTATTAAATTACTGAATTATTGAATTAAAACTGATCCCCCGATCAGTAAATTCATTAATCCGGTAATTCAACAAACGGGTCAGTTAACTTGTAAAATTTCTTTAATATCTGCGATTATCTTATTTGCCAGCCCGTTTGCAACGGTTTCTGAGTTGCCTTCGGAGTAAATACGGATAATCGGTTCAGTGTTTGAACGACGCAAATGTACCCATTCTTTATCAAATTCTATTTTCAGGCCATCAATTGTTGAGTGCGGCTGCTTATTGTACTTCTCTTCTACCTTAATTAAAAGAGCATCTATATCCATTTCGGGGGTTAGGGTTATTTTATTTTTTGAGATAAAATAACCTGGGTACGACCGGCGCAGGTTTGAAACCGACTTGCCATACTTAGCCAAATGGGTTAAAAACAAGGCGATACCAACTAAAGCATCGCGGCCGTAATGCAGTTCGGGGTAAATTATTCCGCCATTGCCTTCACCACCAATAACCGCGTTAACTTCTTTCATTTTGTTAACTACGTTCACCTCGCCCACAGCCGATGCATGGTATTCGCCACCAGCTTTTTCTGTTACATCACGCAGGGCACGGGTGGATGACAGGTTGGATACCGTGTTACCTAAATTATGCTGTAACACATAATCAGCAACAGCCACCAGGGTATACTCTTCACCAAACATATTACCATCCTCGCAAACAAAGCACAGACGATCAACATCCGGATCGACAGCTATACCTAAATGCGCTCGTTTATTTAAAACTTCTTTTGATAACGCGGTAAGGTTTTCTGGTAACGGTTCCGGGTTATGCGCGAAGTTACCATCGGGCTCACAATATAATTTATGAATGGTAGTTACACCAAGGGCTTTTAATAAAGCAGGTATAAAAATACCACCGGTTGAGTTAACACAATCAATAACTACATGAAAATCGGCTTTCCTGATAGCGTCAACATCAACTAAAGGCAGGGCCAGCACAAGGTCGATATGCTTTTGCAACCAGCTGTTATCCTGGGTTGCCTTGCCCAGGTCATTTACATCAGCATAATTAAAATCGCTGCTTTCGGCAATCGCCAATACTTCTTTTCCATCGGCATCATTTATAAATTCCCCATCAGCATTCAGGAGTTTCAGCGCGTTCCACTGTTTAGGATTATGACTCGCGGTAAGAATTATCCCACCTGCAGCCTGTTCGCCGGTAACAGCCAGCTCAACAGTAGGCGTAGTTGATAAACCAAGATCAATAACATCAATGCCCAGTCCTTGTAAAGTACCGATAACCAGGTTGTTTACCATTGTGCCTGATAAACGGGCATCACGGCCTACAACAATTTTTCTTATCCCCGATTTTTGAACTGCCCAGGCACCATACGCCGAGGTGAATTTTACAATATCCAGCGGTGTTAAACCATCGCCAACGGCGCCACCAATGGTGCCGCGTATACCCGAAATTGATTTTATAAGTGTCAAATTTGTTGTGGTTATTTGTGTAACAAAAGTAAAATATTTAACCAATAGCAGTGTACAAATTATGTAGTTTTTAAGCGTTCTTAATTAGTGAATATTAGTTGATAAGTCGCCAAAACGCTTTTTTTGTTCGCAGTAAAAGCGTTATTAAATGAATCTAAGTGTATGTTATTTGTAACTATATATTGTTTTTGGGGAATTAACTGCATAGCGTTAAAAGTTGTTTTAAAGTATTTGATAACTTTGGGCCAAAACCATAGCATATATAATTATCAATGCCCGAATACATCTTACAACTCGACCGGCATTTATTTTACTTTATTAACCATGACCTCTCGAACCCGTTTTTCGACCTGGTGATGCCTTGGTTGCGTAACGCCAGATTCTGGATTCCGCTATATATTTTTATTGTCGTTTTTTGTTTGTGGCGATATAGAAAGGTGGGTGCAATCATCATTGTGCTGCTGGCTACCACCGCAGGCTTTGCTGATTTTACCAGCGCCAGCATTATCAAGTATAATGTCAAGCGCCTGCGCCCCTGCCGCGACCCTGTAGTTGGCGCTACTGATATAAACCGTGTTCCCTGCGGGTCGGGTTATAGTTTCCCCTCAACACATGCTACCGACCA
This sequence comes from Mucilaginibacter sp. P4_G9, assembly GCF_056400985.1. Taxonomy (NCBI): domain Bacteria; kingdom Pseudomonadati; phylum Bacteroidota; class Sphingobacteriia; order Sphingobacteriales; family Sphingobacteriaceae; genus Mucilaginibacter; species Mucilaginibacter sp. P4_G9. The sequence continues at coordinate 6,430 of NZ_JBFUKF010000191.1, forward strand.
TTTTGCTATGGCTATATTTTTATCCCTCGTTTTTGGAAAAAAATGGGGTTGGATTTGGTTTGGGGCTATTTTATGGGCATCGCTGATCTGTTTTGCACAAGTGTACGTTGGTGTTCATTTTCCGGTGGATGTGATCTGTGGCGCCATTTACGGCTCATTGGTGGGAATCCTGTTTGCTTATCTGTTTAAAAAAATACAACCTGCCTTTTAATGGAGATCTGGAAAGTTTTAATATTGTTTTTAAGTGCCTCATGCGGCGGATTAGCCGTTTTTCTGTTCAAAGGCGATAACCACAGAATGCTAAAACTGGTGCTTGCCTTTAGCGGGGCTTATCTTTTTGGCATAACTGTTTTACATTTAATACCCGACGCTTACCATGGCAATGATAATTTGGTGGGCGTGTTTATACTGATCGGTTTCCTGTTCCAGATTGTTTTGGAACAATTCTCGGACGGTATCGAACACGGGCATATGCACAAACATACGCATGATGTGGCTATTTTTCCTGTTGGTATTATGGTGAGCCTTTGCCTGCATGCCTTTTTAGAAGGTATGCCGCTGGCCCAGGGAAATCAGAATCAACTGGTTTACGGTATAGCCCTGCACCATATTCCTGCTTCATTTGCCCTGGGTACTGTACTTTTAACAAATAAGCAGGGAAAATCCCGTACTGTGTTTTTTATTTTGCTGTTCGCGATAATGGCGCCTGCGGGGTACTTTTTCAGTAATGCGCTAAGTAGTGGCGATATTGGCAACCTGCAGCATTACTTTAACCGGATAATGGGTATAGTTATTGGAATATTCCTGCATATTTCTACTACTATCCTGTTTGAATCGAGCGCMGATCACCGGTTTAACCTGCGGAAGATGATTGCTGTACTATTTGGTGTTGCAATCGCTTTGGCTGGATTTTTGGGAGAATTGTAAAACAAACCCTTCCCGATTTTTTTAAATTTTCGGCATATTTGTACTGAAACAAAGGTAGGCGGGTATAATTACCCTGTTTCTATTTAATACCGAAACCTGATAAAACAACTATTTTTAATAATAAGCTTATTATTAGATAGTTAAGATGTGCTTAATGACCTTTGAGGGTTGTTTTAAAGTGTACAAAAGGCGCCGGTAAAGTAATCCTTAGGTATATGAATGGTGTATCAAAGGTGCACGAACGGTATATAAAAAGGACATATTTAAATACTCCTTATTTACAGAATATTTAAATATGTATGGGTTAATTTATGCTCTCCAGCATCTTGATATACAGTTCAATACCTTCGCGTATCTCATCTACATATACAAACTCGTCAGCAGTATGCGAGCGCGCCGAATCACCCGGGCCTACTTTTATCGACGGGATATCTAACAACGATTGATCTGATGTAGTTGGCGAACCGTAGGTTGTTCGGTTTAAAGCAATACCTGCCTGAACTATGGGATGCTCTTTTGGTATAGATGATGGTTTTAAGCGGATAGACCTTGGTTTAACGTCGCAACTTACGTGCTGCCTGATGATGTCCAATACTTCCTCATTACGGTAAGCGTCCGTAACACGCACATCAACAGTAAATACACAACTGGCTGGCACTACATTATGTTGTGAACCGGCATTGATGATGGTTACCGACATTTTGATAGGCCCGAAGACTTCCGATTCCTTAGGAAATTTAAAACCGCGGAACCATTCAATATCGGCCAATGCCTTATAAATAGCGTTCTCGCCCTCTTCGCGGGCTGCATGTCCTGCCCTGCCATGTGCGGTGCAGTCAAGCACCATTAAACCGCGCTCGGCTATGGCTAATTGCATTAAGGTAGGCTCTCCTACTATACCAAATTCCAGTTTGCCTAATTCGGGAATGATCAGTTCAAGTCCGTTTACGCCAGAGATCTCTTCTTCGGCGGTAGTGGCAAGACAGAAGTTGTACTTGAGATTTTCTTTATCATGAAAATAAATGAACACAGCAATAAGTGATACCAGGCAGCCCCCGGCGTCATTACTACCAAGGCCATAAAGCTTACCATCTTCAATTTTGGCATCATAAGGGTCGCGGGTATAGCCCGAGTTTGGTTTCACAGTATCATGATGAGAATTTAGGAGGATTGTAGGTTTTGCCGGGTCGAAATGTTTATTCCACGCCCAGATGTTATTTAGTTTACGATGGGTTATTACGCCATGCTGCTGCAAAAATTCATTAATAAGATCGGCAGTACGGTCCTCCTCTTTGCTAAACGATGGTATAGATATGAGTTGCTGCAGTAAAGTAACTGCAAGTTGAAACAGATTGTTGTTATCGGCCATAGATGTTGGGTAATTCCCTTAATGTTAAGGGGGCAAAATTAATACTTTTTACGTAACGAAACGGACGTACAAACAGTATAAATATCTCCCTGAATTTCAATAATTTGGTTCAGGGTCTATTGGAAAATATATCCGGTTATCGGCACCGACACTCTGTTTCATCATCTGCACATCTATTAATCCTCTTCCATTTTGGAGTGCTTTCTTGTGTCATTCATGGCAACATAAAGCACTAAGGATAAGGCGATACAAACGGTTACATACCAGTAAAACCATTGCGGATGGTGGTGATTTTTGAATAACAGGGCAATGTATTCTGCCGTTCCGCCAAACATGGATACTGCTATGGCATACGGGAAACCTACGCCAAGGGCACGCACATTTGCAGGAAAAAGTTCGGCCTTAACCACAGCATTGATGGATGTGTAACCGCTTACAATTATCAATGCGCACAAAATGAGCACGAAAGCTACCCAAACATCTTTAGTGTTACTTAATAATGTGAGAATAGGCATAGTACTAATTGTACCCAAAACACCAAAGCCAATAAGCAAAGGTTTGCGACCAATTTTATCAGAAAGCAAACCAAAAACCGGTTGAATCAGCATAAAAATCACCAAAGTAAGGGTTGATATTAACGTTGCAGTAGCTTTGCTGAAACCCGAACTGTTCACCAAAAACTTTTGCATATAGGTGGTAAATGTATAAAAAGCCAGAGTGCCCCCCACTGTTAAGCCGATAACGGTAAATACTGCTTTGGGGTGTTTGGCTAATGCGCCGATAGTACCATGCATGGAGTTGGTCTGATCTTTTTCTTTAGTAAAAGACGCCGATTCCTGTAAACTGCGTCTCAGGTACATAGTAATAACAGCCAAAAAAGCGCCTATACCAAACGGGATGCGCCAACCCCAATCGTGCAGCTGTTGTTCCGTTAAAAAGGCACGTTGCAATAAAACCAGCACCCCGAGGGCCAGTAACTGCCCCATAATAAGGGTTACATATTGAAAGCTGGAATAAAAACCACGGTGTTTTTTGCCTGCCATCTCGCTAAGATAGGTAGCGCTGGTGCCATACTCCCCTCCTACACTTAAGCCCTGGATGATGCGGGCTACCACCAATAAAATCGGCGCTGCAACACCAATAGATTTATAACCAGGTGTAATGGCTATGATAAGCGAGCCCACACTCATTAGTAGTACCGATGTGGTTAATGCTGTTTTACGACCACGTTTATCAGCAAACGTCCCCATTAGCCAGCCCCCTATGGGTCGCATTAAAAAGCCAATGGCGAAAATACCTGCTGTATTTAACAACTGCACAGTTTCATTTTCCTTAGGAAAGAAAGCATCCGAAAAATACAGAGAAAATGCGGTGTACACGTACCAATCGTACCA
>NZ_JBFUKF010000192.1:0-10097 GCF_056400985.1 Mucilaginibacter sp. P4_G9
CTGCAACACCTCATCGGGCAAAACAACAATACTGCGTGCCGTTGCGGTACGATGAGTTACCTGCTTTGCAGATACATCAACCATTGATGGGTTGCCTTGTTTATCTATATGGGTTAACATTATAATTTTATCTGAACTCGAATTAAACGAATTTTTAGAATTTAAGAATTGCTTTGCAGACGGTAATTTATAATTGCGGAAATAATTCAGCAAATCCTATAAATTCCTGAAATTCCGGTTCAAACAAACTTCCATATCCTAAACACCTCTCCCTGCTTAAAACCATCCCTTTCCATAGGTAATTCTAAAAAAGCTTCGGTATCTGCTAAGTTAGCAAAATCGCCTGAACCATTTCCTTCTACAGGCGATGCTATTAATTGTCCCTGTAAATTACTGTTCAATTTCACCTGTAAATAATATTGCAAAGGGGGCTGAAACTTAAAATCCTTATCTAAAACAGCATAAACGGGCGATTGTTCTGCCAAACCTAAGGTTGCATTTAACCAGGTTAAAAAATACCGGTGCAGGCACATGAATGTGGCTACCGGGTTGCCGGGAAAGGCAAAAACCAGGGCTTTATCCTGGTACCTGCCAAACCAAAATGGCTTACCGGGGCGCTGTGCTACTTTATGAAAAATTTTCTCTGCCCGCAAATCTTCCAATGCCTGGGGGATATAATCAAATTTGCCCATAGAAATACCGCCGCTTAACAGCAGCACATCATAACTTAGCAGGCATTGCTGAATTTGTGCCTTCGTAATTTCAGGATCATCCGGGATGTGCAGAATATCCGGCTGCAGGCCATGCTGCTGCAAAACCGCTTTAACCGTGTAGCTGTTTGATTTACGGATCTGGTATGGCGAAGGCGTTTCATGTACATCTACCAGTTCATCTCCCGATGATATAATGACTACTTTGGGCATTTTTTTTACCAGCAAATGAGTTTTACCAACCGATGCAGCCAGGCTAATGATAGCCGGTGTAACCAACTGGCCCGATGCTGCCAATATCTCGTGCTGTTTTTTATCGGCGCCTTGTACATGGACATTTTGCCCTTGCTTAATCCCCTCCACTTTAATACTGGCTAACCCTGCCCTTATCTCCAGATCCTCATAACGGATAATCGTATTGACCGACGACGGCAAAACCGCCCCGGTCATGATCTCGATACACTCGTTTTGGTCGGTAATTTCAACAGGGCCATCGCCCGCGGCCTGGGTTGCCTTTATATGAAATGTGCTGATGCCATTTTCAACAGCCTGGTACACAATGGCAATGCCATCCATAGTTACCCGGTTAAAGGGCGGCAGGTCGCGGTCGGCCTTTATCGGTTCGGCTAAAACTTTACCCAGAGCCAGTTCAAAGGGTACAGTTTCATCACCATAATCTTTTATTTGGGCAAGTATTAGTTTCTCAGCTTGTTCAACAGTTGTCATAGTTTTAGCTAAAAGCTAAAGGCAGAAAGCCTAAAGCGTTTTCCTTGATCTCAGCAGTGTATAAATATAAGAGCCCTCATTGCATCGGCTTTCTGCTTTTAGCTTTTAGCCTTAAGCTTACTACCCCCCGATAGAGGCCATTGATTCATGAAGCCCGGGGTGTATCACGCGCGACTTCTCGGCTTCCCAGCCATCTGCAGCGCGGTTGCCAAAAGCATCCAGCAAAACCGATCGCAATTCATCATCGCTGGCACCGTTGCGTATCAAATCCTTAATATTAAGCCCGCCATCATCATATAAACAGGTTTTTAATTCGCCCTGCGGGGTTATCCTGATCCGGTTACAGGTACCACAAAACGTGCGCGAATAGGCTGCTATGATACCAATTGTACCTTTATGCCCCGGTATTTGATAATTATATGATGTGGAGTAAGCCGGATCGGTAAGTTTTTGGATCTGCGGAAATTTATTTTTAATCTCATCCAGTATGCGCACATAATCCCACTGCAAACCGGTATAAATGTGCCCATCGCCATTAAAAGGCATTTCTTCAATAAACCTTACACTTACGGGCAAATCTTTGGTCATTTCAACCAATGGAATAATATCCTGCGTGTTTTTGCCATCCATTACCACGGCGTTTATTTTAACCTCTATATCATGCTGCAGCAAAGCCTCTAAAGCGGCCATAACATTGGCAAATTCATCTCGGCGGGTAATAGTGAAAAAACGATTGGCGTCCAGCGTATCTAAACTAAGATTTACAGATCGTACGCCTATCTTTTTAAGTTCGGGCACAAAAGGTGCGGTTAAAACCCCATTTGTTGTAATACTCAGGTCCTGTAATCCATCCAATTGCGAAATTGACGTAAGCAGGGTCATAATATCCTTGCGTACAAATGGCTCGCCGCCGGTAATACGGATTTTTTGGATGCCCATTTTTACCAGCAGGGAACAAGTGTGCAACATTTCCTCGTAGCTCATCAGTTCCTTACGGGATAGCCAGTTGAGGCCATGCTCGGGCATGCAATAAAAACAGCGCAGATTGCACCTGTCGGTCACCGCAAGGCGAAGGTAATTGATGTTTCGGCCGTGATTATCTATTAACAAGTTATAAAATTTACAGTGTATACAATTTAATCAACAAATCTGTGGTTTTTAAGTTTAATGATGTTAATGTAAAAATAAAAATTACAAATTTGAACATTGTGGTTTAAATGTACTTTTTTATAGTTTAGACATGATAATATCAATTTGTAAAGCGGGAATCCGGCTTGCGCTCAGGGAAATCGCTTTTAAAATATTTAAAGGGTCAAACGCCAGAAAAATCTATTAAATGAAACTGTTTGGCACAGAATATTGGCAAATRGCGATGGGTTTGAAACCCATCGCTATGGTGAAAGTTTTAATTTAATTTTAAAAGCGATTGCTGGCTTGCGCCACGATATTCGCAAAATTTACCATATCACCCCGTGAAAGAATTAAAAGACATAGTAAACGCCTTTGATAAGGCTGATAAAAGCGGATTACAAACGGCTTTAGCCACCGTTGTGCATGTAGAAGGCTCATCATACCGCCGTGCCGGCGCCCGAATGCTGATTACCGAAGACGGGCAGCTTACGGGCGCCATAAGTGGTGGCTGCCTTGAAGGTGATGCCCTGCGTAAAGCCCGGCTGGTTATGGCCCAAAACAAGCCCATGCTGGTTACTTATGATACCACCGATGACGACGATGCCAAACTGGGCGTTGGTTTGGGTTGCAACGGCATTATCCATATACTGATTGAACCCATTTTTGCCGGTAAGCTGAATAATCCCATCCAATTTTTTAAGCAATTTTTAAGCAAACGCGAACCGGTTGTGCTTGTTACCCTTTTTACCATGAACAACAAGCAGGCTGCCCAACCCGGTACATGCCTGTTACTTGATAAAAACGAAGTGATAACAGGAGATTTTCCCGACGACGAGATCAAAGACGCGTTATTAGCCGATGCCAAAAATGTTTTGGTAAATGGCAACTCGGTAACCAAAACTTATTTATACGGCGATAAGTTCACCTGCTTTATTGAGTTGTTGCAGCCTGCGGTTTCGCTGATAATAGTTGGCGCAGGTAATGATGCCATCCCATTGATGCAAATAGCGGCGGCGTTGGGCTGGCAGATCTATATTGTTGATGGCCGGGTGAACTACGCCATTGCCGAAAGGTTCCCGCTTGCCAAAAAAATCATTGTTTCAAAACCGGAAAACGTGTTGCCGCAAATAATTATTGACGAACGTACATTAATTGTCCTCATGACACACAACTATAATTACGATCAATGCGTATTAAAGCAACTGCTGCCGCTCAGTCTCTCTTACATCGGGGTACTGGGACCAAAAAAACGCTTGCAAAGAATGTTGGATGAATTTGCCCAGGAGGGCGTAAAAATTACTCCAAAGCACTTAGAAAGCGTATTTGGACCGGCGGGTTTGGATATAGGATCAGAAAATGCCGATGAAATTGCGCTCTCCATCATTGCCGAAATGCAAGCGGTGCTAAAAAAAAGAGCAGGTACATCATTACGTTATAAAGCCAGTATCCATAACCGCGAACCGGAGCAGATTATACAGCAGCCTATGCACTAACAGTAATTAACAAACGCATGACCGGGATAATCATACTTGCCGCGGGCTCATCAAGCCGCTTTGGATCGCCAAAACAAAACCTTGTTTACCAGGGGAAAACATTATTACAAAGAGCTATACAAACGGCACTAACTTCTGCCAGTTGCGAAACTGTGCTGGTAGTACTGGGAGCCAATGAAGACGAGATTAGACCAAACATATCCGACCAACAGGTGAACATTGCTTATAATCCGCAATGGGAAGAAGGTATGGCTTCATCTATCAGGTTAGGGGTAGCAGAGCTGCAAAAGCTTGAACCCTTAACAACTTCAGCCATATTGATGCTATGCGATCAACCTTTTGTTGACTCCTGGCTTATTTACCAGTTAACAGAACGAAAAGCGGAAAACGATAGCGGTATTGTTGCATGTGAATACAAAAACACCTTTGGCGTACCCGCTTTATTTGATAAAAAGCACTTCGGCGAGCTGAAGAGTTTAACAGGGAACGAAGGCGCTAAAAAACTTATTGGTCTGTATCCCGACGATGTGGCAACAGTTCCCTTTGCCCTGGGAGCTATTGATATTGATACTATTGAAGATTACGAACGGTTGAATAACCGGGCTTGAGGGAGAAGTTCTGAGTCAGAAGTCTCAAGTCGGGAGTCCTGAGTCAGAATTAACCTACGACTTTAGACTTCTGACTCAAGGCTTCCGACTTAAGACTTAAAAACTTAGGCTGTTGCCACCAGCTTATTCACGCTCCTGTAAACATATTCGTTATAAATATGCCTGCGGGCAAATCTACCTGGCGAATCGGCATTGATCAGCTTTATATAAACCGCTTTTGGTACATCAAAATACTCATAGGCGTTACCATCTAAAAAAGTAATTTTTAATACCTGCGATTTGTATTCAAAATCGGCAATGTTTGATGACGAAGTTGTAAGTGTATATTCATTTAAACTCTGACCGCGGGTTTCTGGGGCAATGCTCACCAAAAAATGGTAGGCTTCAATAATGGTTTTGCTTTTCTCTTCAGCCTCAACCCTGCTCTCATCCTGGAATTTATCCGGATGCCAGGTTTTCATCATATTGCGGTAGTTGGTTTTTAATTCCTGCAGCTCGGCAGCTTCGTTTACGCCCAAAAGCTTCCTGTAGTCGACAATTTTTTTCATGCTATTAATTTTATTTATTGTCGTTGAAGCAGAAAGCATTGAAATTAAGCGCTTTGTTTTCAAGAAAATAATGGCGCAAAGTTACACTTTTTAAGCCATTATTTATAGGCCGGGTTACGAAATGATTTAAGAGATGTTCTGTTGTTAACATTTACTTAAAATGCAAAGCGGCAAATGTCGGATTTGCCCCTGGCAGAGGCGCATATTATGTATCCAGCTGTACGTGAGAACAACATAAACCCAGAAGACTTGCATGCGGGAGACTTTTGACTTAATAAGGGCAATGCCTGCGGCCCGGGCTATCCGTTTATACGCCTGCAAGGCCTTAAGCGTAAGGCCGGTATTTACTGCTATCTGTTGCGGGCTTTTGAATAAATAAAAAGCAGCCTGCATCGTTAGATGTTAACGGTTTGTAGCACCATTGCTGGGGGGCCACCTGCCGTAATGGCTTTTTTGCACCCAGATGAGCTAATAAAGATGATTGATTTAACGGAGTAATGGCAGCTTTATACAAGTACTATAACTATGTTTGACTTTGGTAAATGACTATCGTTGTGATAAATAATCCGGACACACTTGCGCCAGCTTGGAGAATGGTCTTCAAAAAGAAAAAGATAGAATTCAAACAATATTAAAAAGGCAGTAAATGAATAACACACATGATGATAGTTCTTTTATATCAAAACTTATCGAAGAGTTTCCCGAACTAAAAGAAGAAGTGATAGATGAAGATTATGCAGGACTAATATCATTACAAATAGGATGTTTTAGAAGATTTACACAACAGGCAATTGACCTCAATAATTTAGATTTGGTTAAAAAATGCTTTTTGTTTGTTGAAGTAAACTATGATATAGTAAATCCTGAAGTTAGAAATTCGCTTTATATTTCTTATATAGGTAAATTAAAAATGTCCATAGGAGGTGTGGTTGAGAAGATATTACCAGAAAGATTCAAACAAATAATTTCTGAGCTAAATACATATCACGCATCAATACCGAAGAATGAGAAACTTAATAAATTTTTAGAGGGTCTGTAAAATAAACTGTGTCAGCCCCTTAAACCTCTATAGTTCGCGATTGCTTCGAGCTTTATAATGAGATATATTACCCCTATCACTGCCTTACATTAGCTACAGAATCCTGCCACAGGCCTACAGAAGGATGTTTTGCTCCTCTGGAGCAAAAATGCATGGGTTGGTTGGATTCTACAAAGCTTTTACCCCTCTGGGGTAATCAAATTTGGGCATGTTCCGGGAGGATATGATTTCTGCAAATTTCTACAAAGCTTTTACCCTCCTGGGGTAATCAAATTTGGGCATGTTCCAGTGGAATGTAATTTCTGCTTTAACTATACCGGATATTTAAATTCAAAAATGTTCCAGAGGAACATAAGCTTTGTAGAAAAACCGCCCAACACCCTTATGCCCCAGAGGGGTATCACCCCACCTGCTATCGCCGATATTATTTGCCGCTGGAAGCCTTTTGTGGTTCAGGTGCCAATACCACACTGCCCGGTTTCAATCTGCATAGTTTCACAATTTCTCCGCTCCCCGCAATCACACATCTATCCCATTTACAAACACCTTCCTCAATACAACACAACCACATACCCCGACTTTACCGGACTGCCATCCTTTAAATCAATAATGTAATAGTAGGTACCAGCAGGTAGCAGCTTATTTTTATAGGTACCGTTCCAGGGCTGCTGGTAACCGATGGAGAAAAAAAGCCGCTGGCCGTAGCGGTTAAATACGTTTACGGTACAGGTGGTAAATTGGTCGAGGTACTGGATGTTCCATACATCGTTAACCCCGTCGTGATTAGGGGTAATGGCATTGGGGATTACGATATTGGCAGGCAATACCTTTACTGTTATGCTATCGGTGGCGGTACAGGTGTTTTGGGATTGTACCAGCAGTGTATATTTTGTTGTTACCGTTGGGGTGGCTATGGGCCTAAATATACTGGGGTTATCAAGGCCGGTGGCGGGGCTCCATTGCATGCTCAGGATATCGCCACTGACGGTGGCGTTTAGTTGGGTTTGGTCACCCTGGTGTATTGTTACATCAGGGCCTGCATCAACTGTGGCTTGCGGTAAAAGGGTTACGGTTAGGGCGTTACTGGTTGCTGTTGGAATTGTAACGCAGTGGAGATTGGGGGTCATCTGGCAGGTTACCACATCGCCATTAACCAGCGAACCGGTAGTAAAGGTGAGGCTGTTGGTGCCGGCGCTTGTGCCATTTACCAGCCACTGGTAAGTGGGCTCTTTGCCGGTGTTAATGGCCGAGGCTGTAAAGGTAATAGACGTGCCAGGGCATACATTGTTTACCGATTGGCTGATGCTTACCGAAGGCACCAGCGGAATGGTCATGCTTACATTGATACTACTGCTGCTGCAGCTTGCCACTCCATTGGTAGCCATTACGGTATAGGTAGTTGGCTGCGATGGATAAACGGTTATTTCGGGCGTGGTTTCGCCGGTTGACCATTTTAAACCCACTGGCGTTTTTTCGACTGTGGCTCCAAGGATAAAAATGCGTTGGCCATTGCCGCCGTGGTCGTTAATAACAATTCTATCGATGCGGGTTGGGCTTGGCATCTGGATGCGTACATTGTCCAGCCGGTTTTGCCTGTTGGGAGATAGCCAGGCATTTATAGTGCTTACGTTATTGATTTGGTTGGTGAACTGGGCGGCATTATAGTCGCGAATGTCCTGGTCGCCTATCAGGTCTTTTTTGTACACTTCGCTGCCATTTGCCCAAAAGCTTACGCTCACATAGGATGTCGGTCCGGGTACACCATAATAGGTATTGGCCAGCAGGTTGATGGCCACAACACCATCCTCGTTTACGGGGATGAACAATTTGCGCGGATCGGGACCGGTGGCATTGGTGGCGTTCCAGCCGGTATAGGTATTGCTCCAGGGGTACAGGATAAACGGTATGCCGTTAAAAGTGACGTTGCCCGTTGGGCAATTTACAAACTGCAGGCCAAAGGTATTGGTGGAGATGTTGAAGTTAAACTGGTTCGAAAAATCGACCGTTTTATATTTGGCATACGCTGCGCCGGTAACATCCGCCTGCAGCAGCAGGCCGCTATTGGGGCAAATGGCGGTATCATGCTGCACAATGGTTGGCGGCGACAGGATATTGATGGTAAGCATATTGCTGTTAACAGTTTCGCCGCCGCCCGAAGCCGTCATACGGCACATCACCATATCACCATCGGCAAGCGAAGTACTTGTAAAAGTATTTTGGTTAACACCGGCACCAACGCCATTCACCAGCCATTGATAAACAGGCGAAGCACCGCCATTAACAGCCGCCGCGGTAAACTTAATTGGCTCCCCCTTACATGCGCTTGTTGGCGATGAACTGATGGTTACCAGCGGCGTACTGGCGTTTGTTGCAAAACACAGGTTGGCAAACAGCAATAAGCCCACAATAAAATAATATTTTGCGTTAAACAGTTGCCTGGCGAGTTTCGATAATAATAAAGGGTTCATGAACGGCTGCCCGAAAGTTACGATAAAATTTGAGATGTAAGATTTGAGATTCCGGAAGAAAGGAATCGTACATGGATCCGTCTTTTTTTTGCAGGTAAAACAAAAAAGGTCCCGCCAAATGGCAAAACCTTTTTAAATATAAATGAAGCAAACGATTTATTTAACTACCGAAAACTTGAATAATGATTGTGTTTTGTAAACCTCACCCGGCTTCAACTCCGTTGAAGGGAATTGCGGCTGGTTTGGCGAATCGGGATAATGTTGTGTTTCCAATGCAAATGAGGTACGGAACTCATCTTTTATACCGCGTTTCATCACGTTTTTTGCCTGCATAAAGTTACCGCTATAAAACTGAATGCCAGGTTCTTCGGTATAAACTTCCATTTTAATACCGCTTTTATCGCCTATAACGGTAGCTATCGGTGTGGTGATATCATGCTTGTTTAGCACGTAGTTATGATCATAACCTTTGCCGTTTTTTAGCTGTTCATTATCATCATCTATCCTTATGCCAATGGTTTCGGGCTTGGTAAAATCAAAGGGGGTGCCTTTTACCGGTTCTATTTTACCGGTAGGGATCAATCCTGCATCAACCGGGATATAGTTATCGGCATCAACCTGCAGCAAATGGTTCAATATGGTACCGCTGCCTTCGCCGTTCAGGTTAAAAAACGCGTGGTTAGTTAGGTTAACAATGGTATTTTTATCGGTTTGGGCTTCGTAAACGCATTTAAATTCGTTATTATCAGTTAAGCTATAAATAACATTTATGGTTAGGTTACCAGGGTAACCYTCTTCCATATCTTTCGATAGATAACTTAACTCCAGGGTAGTGGAATCAATCAGTTTGGCGTCCCATACTACTTCCTGGTAACCCTGCTTACCACCATGCAATGTATTGGGCGGATTATTAATAGATGACTGGTATTCTATGCCATCTAATTTAAATTTCCCTTTGGCAATACGGTTGCCATAGCGGCCAATGGTAGCCCCGTAATAACGTTCTGTTGAATTTACAAAACCATCTACACTGTCAAACCCTAAAACAACATCGGTAAGTTTGCCGGTTTTATCGGGAACTAATAAACTAACAATACGGCCACCGTAATTGGTGAATGTGGCAGTTATTCCATTCTTGTTTTTAAGGGTATATAAATGGGTTTGTTTTCCATCGATTGTTTTTTCAAATGCATCAGCAGGAGTTTTGGTACTATCCGTCATATCGGTTGTTTTTTTTGATTGATGGTTGATTACAGGCTGCCAAAGATATGCAGGCAGGCAACATTATTAATGATAGATTTTTAAATAAATAATTCAAAAGCAGTTTTTTTTACCGTTAGTTTAAAATCAAGCAGTTTTTGCTTATTCCTTAAC
>NZ_JBFUKF010000193.1:0-10063 GCF_056400985.1 Mucilaginibacter sp. P4_G9
GATTGTTGTTATCCAGGTAATCCTGGAACGATGCGATGTAATTATTTTTAATTTTAAGGTGTCTGAAATTATTAATCAATTTATTCCTGATAGACATATACAGGTAAGCCGCAAGGTTTTCTTCAGGTTTTATATTTGTCCTGTTATTCCATAAACAAACAAAAACCTCCTGAAGCATATCTTTTAATGCTTCAGAGTCGGGCAGACTTTTGTAGGCATGCCGGTAAAGAACTCCATAAAACCGGTTATAAATTTCAGTGAAAGCAGCTTTATCACTATCATTTAAGAGATATGCTAATTCTTTATCCGAATAAACACCATAGCCGGGCATAAAAAAGTTTTAAATCATCAGGAAAAATATCGGGCAATTTGTCTTCAAATAAATTATCAATATTAATATTGGTTTGATAATTGAAAAAAAGACGTTTATAATGGTTTATAAAAATGRCAAATGTTTATGAACCATTATTTCACGAGTTTAGCATTTGATTCAGCAAAATTGGCAATAAATTCATTTTTATTGGATTCAAAAATAAAATACTTCCCAACCGATCCTGGCGTAGAACGGCAATGTTCTTGGTTCGAGCCCGACTCATTTTGTTTCTGAGAGCGAAATACTGTTTATTTCATTTTTTTTATGAGGGAAAAAGCTTTTCCAGTGGAAAACCAATATTTTTTATTTGCTCCTGTACTTTTAGTAGGGTTAGCTAATGCTGACCTTACTGTTTGAAATACAGAAGTAAACATGGCTACGGTAAGCATGCCAGATTCGCCTAAGAAAAATATCCACCAGCTGCCCGTGTTGTGCTGCATCACAGTTTTGTTTTCCTATTATTCAGATCAGTTAAACGCTCTACCTCTACACTGGCTAATATAAATGCCCCAACTCCCTTCGCATCGTTAGTTATCACCTTTTCGCTCAAATAATACTCATAACTTCCATCACGGTATGGTTTTCCTCCAAGACCTGATACACTTACCGTGCCGTTAAGATTYAGCTGGCCATTGGCATCTGTTTCAATGAATTTTTTGATAATTCCATTATACCCTTTTTGAATGGTGGGTAAATAGGTTGGTTGCAAGTATCCTTGCCTTACCGCTTTCGCCATGGTGTATACAAACATGCAGGATGCTGATGCTTCCGGATAATTCCCTTTGGCGGTACTTTTATCAAGCACCTGGTACCACAGGCCAGATTTTTTATCCTGATATTTAATAATTGCAGTGGCTAACCGGTTAAGTATCGCCAATAACTCAGCGCGTTTGGGATGCTGCGTAGGAAAATGATCAAGCACATCAACCAATGCCATACCATACCAACCCATTGCCCGGCCCCAAAAATTAGACGACCGCCCGGTTTCGGGATTAGCCCAACGCTCTTTTTTACTTTGATCCCAGCCATGGTATAGCAAACCGGTTTTTGAGTCCCGGGCTTTCTGTTCCATCAGGATAAATTGTTTGGCTATATCATTAAAAGCGGTATCTTCATGAAAAGTAGCGGCATATTCAGCATAAAAAGGCTCTGCCATATACAACCCGTCCAGCCACATCTGGTTTGGGTAGCGTTTTTTATGCCAAAAGCCCCCTTCGGGTACCCGCGGGTGTTTCTGTAATTGTTCGCGCAGCAATGTTGCCGCTTTATAGTACTTTTCGGCCCCCAGCACTTTATATAGCGTTAACAAATTACGACCGCATAACACGTTATCTATGTTATAATCAGCTTGCCGGTAAGTAAGTATATTACCGTCAGGTGTAACATATCTATCCATACAATGTTGTATGTAGGCGAAGTATTTACCATCGCCGGTTTGTTGCCAAACGCCTTCTATCCCTTTCAAAATTACGCCCTGATCATAGGTCCACTTGTCTCCGGTTGGCAAGCTATCTTTCCAAATAGTCATTACCGTTTGTGCCATGCGCTGTGAATAAGGCCGTGTGTTTTGCGCTTGTAGTGCCGATGAATACAGTGCGATGACGGCAATAAAAAGCAGACATTTTTTCCTACATTTAATACTTCTCATACAAATTCTATTTTGCTGATGATAAACCAGGCGGATCATCTTTATGCTGCTCTTATTTGTTACCGATTAATAAATTATTCGTTTTTGGTCCCATGCCTTATTGTATTAATTATTGGCCGTAATCCTAAACCAGTCTATATCAGCATAACCCGTATCATTGATTTGCTTTGTGCGTGTGCAAAACAAGCCAATCCTGGCGCCAATCCAACGGCCTTGCTCAGCGGCAAACGGCTGGCCGGCATTTTTAAAGTCTATTCCATCGGTGCTATAGCTGAAGTAACATACAGCATTCTTCGTTACTTTAACACGTAAATAAACGGTTGGTGACGACACTTTTGTAATAACCTCCTCCTGCTCTGGTTTGCCTTTATCTGCCTCCATACAAGTAGTAAACACCAGATATACCCCATCCTTTTTGCTTTTCATGGCTATATTAGCATAACTGAACCCCATAATGGTAAGCCCCGTCTTTTCGTTCTCCAGCTTTAAATTAGGCGTAAAGGCAATTTTGGTGGTAGCTGTAAATTCATCAGCCGGAAACTTTTGTAATAGCACATTTGGCGCAAACCATAGGTTAGCGGCATTACCTGGCGATTGATAACTATAAAGTCTCAAAGCTCCTTTGGCGGCATTCATAAACATCCATTCGGGCTTTGCGTTGGCCATCCATTGCCATTGTAAACCCGGAAGTATGTTGTTAAATTCATCGCTTTCCTGCGGAGTGCTTACCGGATATATTTTACCAACATTGGGTTTTTTATAAGTTAATACAGGTTCACCTTTGCCATCGCCATCCTTATCCACGCCAATAACCGGCCAGTTATCCTTCCACGCCATAGGTTGTAAATGCACCACGCGCCCGTAAACCCCTTTGTCCTGAAAATGCAGAAACCAATCATCACCTGTTGGTGTATTTACCCATGCACCCTGATGCGGACCGTTGGTGACACTTTTCCCCTGGTGCATTACTACCCGTCGTTGGTACGGGCCATAAATATTTTTTGAACGCAGTACCAGCTGCCAGCCTGTGGATACACCACCGGCCGGAGCAAAAATGTAATAGTACCCGTTACGCTTATAAAATTTGGGCCCTTCAATGGTTGGGTCAGTTTCGTGCCCATCATAAACAATCACCCCATCGTCCAATACCCTGGTTCCGGCTTTATTTAGCTTGTTTACGACAATCACGCTTTTTATACCGGCCCGGCTGCCTGCAAAGCCATGTACAAGGTACATACTGCCATCGCTATCCAGCAGTGGGCAGGGATCTATTATGCCCTTGCCTTCCATCACCATAACAGGTTTGCTCCAGGGACCGGCTGGGTTTTTAGCCTTTACCAGGTAAATGCCAAAATCAGGGTCGGGATAATAAATATAAAATTCGTTATGGTAATAACGGATAGCGGGTGCCCACACTCCATCACCATGCCGTGGAACATCAAAATGATCAAAAGGCGGCTGCTTCAACAACGCATGGCCCAGTATATTCCAGTTAACCAGGTCTTTTGAATGTAGTACAGGCAAGCCCGGAATTGCTTCAAAGCTGGAAGCAATGAGATAGAAATCGTCGCCCACGCGAATAACATCCGGATCAGAATAATCGGCATTTATAACCGGATTTTTATAGGTGCCGTTACCCTGATCTGCCACCCATACCTTAGAGATATAATTGGTACCTGCCGTGGGTATTTGCTTTTTTTGCTGGGCAAAGATCTGTCCGGTTGTAATTATTAGTGCAATGGACACCAGGCTATTTTTCATATGCTGGTTTAAGGCTTGATGGCGCTATATGTCGGGCAAGTCCAAGGTTTAATGACCGGATGCCTTCTAAAACAATCCGAGCTATTTTACGGGCTCCCAGTTCACTAAAGTGTGTGTCGTCTACCCGCCCCTTCGGGTAGTTAATGCTTTCTCCCGGAGCCAGGTAATTAAATAGCTTTTTTGATTCCGCGGACCCGAGTTTTTGCAATAAGGCCTGACTATCTTTATCCAAATCAATCAGCGGAACTTTTTGCGCTGCTGCCAGTTCGCGTACGATCGCGGAATATACATTGTGTGTCCCCACGATGGTTCCTGTTGTATCGAACTTTCTTCGTGCCACAGGCGTCAGCAATACCGGGTTTGCTTTTTTTGCCCTCGTTTCGCGGACGAATCTTGCTAAATTATCCCGGTAGCCCTGTTCATTAATGTAGCTCTTTTTGGTTGGCACTTCATCATTATGGCCAAATTGTATAAATACGTAATCGCCCTCTTTTAAACTGTCAATAATGGAATCCCACAAGCCTTCATTAATGAATGTTTTGGTACTTCGACCATTCTGCGCACGGTTATCAACAGTTACCGTACTATCAAAAAACGAACTAAAAGGCATCCCCCAGCCGGTCTCGGGAAAAGCGTTAGGCTGTTTGTTAGCCATAGTGGAATCGCCCGCCAAATAAATGGTGATCCGACCGGGAATAGCCAGAAAAGACATAAGCAATGCCGCATTTATTAAAACACAGATAAGTAACAAGCTTTTAAATTTAATATTACTGCTTCTGTACATCATATTTTCTATTATTAGCTATCCGTAAGCGCTTAGAAATTTAAAAGAGGGGACGTCATGAACTCCCCCTCTTTAATAACATTTTAATTATAGCCTGGGTTTTGTTTAAACACATCTTTGTTAGTCACGGCATCAATTTGTCCCTGCGGTATCGGTCTTACTAAATGATATGGTTTGAAATTAACTGCTGCATCTGGATTCAAGGCCTGAATACGGCTTGCCAATTTCCCTGTTCGCTTCAGATCAAACCATCGTAACTGTTCACCACCTAACTCACGTGCTCTTTCATCTAAAATAAAGTCGAGTGTAACCTGTGCAGCAGTAATCTGCATTTCTGCTGTGTGTCCGGCTTTTGCCGCCCTTGTTCTAAGCACGTTAATGTAAGTTGCCGCGGTTTCAAGGTCGCCCAGGTTTAATTTTGATTCGGCAGCAATCAGGTACATCTCTGCCAGCCTTATCACAAAAACATCGCGTGCACTTTGGGCTTCGGCTACGCTTGCGCGTGTTGAATCTTTAAATTTGGATAAAGAAATATAAAACTTACGCTGTATGGGCACCCCGTTTGATGCATAAACCTTGGCCAGGTCATAGGTAACGTATTTATTGCTTTGTGATGCTACCGGTATAGTTGCTTTAGGTGTGTAGCAAACCGTATCGCCAACTTTAATAGCATTGCCATTATAAGTACCGGCTTTATTAGCACGCCAAACACTTTGGAAAGAACCCGCGTAACGTGAATCATTTTGCTGATCAAACATATTTAAATAAGCCAAAGTAGGCATATACCTGTTAAATGGCCTGCCGTTTGGAATATCCCGAGTGAGCAGGCTTGTATTTACCTGGTCATAAACCATCRGGTACAGTAAGTGCCCGTTGTTTGAGCCGCGATAGTGTCCGTTTGGATAAGTTGCCGATGTAAGATCATTATTTGCCAAATTGGTTGAATAATCAACAGCCCAAATTACCTCCTTATTTTTTAAGTTCCCCATGTTCCACAGATCCGAATATTTAGGCTGCAATACATAGCCGTAATTTTTAATTACGTCATCGGCCATGTTAAATGCTTCGGTATTCATACCGCGTGTTAAATACATCCGCGCTAAAAAGGCTTTGGCTACCGGAATTGTAGCACGGCCATATTCAGTAGTGGTTGGGGTTAAATTAGTTACAGCGAAATTGAGATCCTCAAATATCTGCTTGTAAAAAGTTTCTACCGGTGTTTTATTAGCTTCTGTATTAGCACCTACAGTTGGTTGAGTGGCAAAGTTTACGCCTCCCCAGGTTTCAACAATATGCCAGTAATAAAAAGCTCTTAAAAAACGCAGTTCGGCTTCGCGGTTCAATTTTTGGGTTGCTGTATAATCTGTAACAGCAGCAATTTGTGCTATCCCCGTATTGCATAAATTTACACCGGCATACAAATTGTTCCACAATAGTGGCAGTGGGTCTGCAGTACCCTGAAAATTGATGTATTGGGTAAACATTGGGTACGGGTCGCCGGTGCCGCTTGTCCATATATCTGTTCCCATTTCAGAGGCCAGGTAGCCCTCCTCCTTACCATACCAAAACCGGGTATAGGAATAGGCCGCGTTAACCAATGTTTCAAAGCCCACCGCCTTGGTATAAACAGTTGTGGCAGTTAAATTACTTGGATTATATTC
Source organism: Mucilaginibacter sp. P4_G9 (assembly GCF_056400985.1). NCBI lineage: Bacteria > Pseudomonadati > Bacteroidota > Sphingobacteriia > Sphingobacteriales > Sphingobacteriaceae > Mucilaginibacter > Mucilaginibacter sp. P4_G9. Next base: position 6,228 of record NZ_JBFUKF010000193.1, read on the forward strand.
TTCAAGCTTTTTGTTGCAGGCACTAAATGAAGCGGCAATGGCTATGAGTAACAGTGCCCAGCTTTTTAGTAATTTTTTCATAATATATTTTTTAAATATTAGTATTTGTTAAAAGGAAAGATTTAATCCGGCCAGGAACAATTTGGTAAGCGGCCGATCGAACGAGCCACCACCTTCAGGGTCATAATCCTTTATTTTTGAGAATGTCGCAAAGTTTTTGGCACTCACATATATCCTTAAATTAGAAACATGGATTGCTTTAGTTACACTTGCCGGAAAAGTAAACCCAAGCGTGGCGTTCCTGATTTTAACGTAGGAACCATCTTTGTAGCCCAATGTTGAAGCAAATGGCTCAGATGCCTTCGTAATATTAGCGCTGGGTCTTGGATACGCATTTGTTGGATTTTCAGGGGTCCAATAATCTACATTGGCGCCATTTTCAATTCCGTTAGGTTCATATTTTAATGCATATTGAGATATGAACATCTGTCCGATGCGCCCAAATACCTGAACATTCAAGTCAAAACTTTTATATTTAAAATCATTACCAAAGCCAAAGCTGTACCTTGGGACAGCTGAGCCAAGTACTGTACGGTCAAATGTTGTCGTGAACTTTCCGTCGTTATCAATGTCAGCCACTTTAATATCGCCCGGCTTATAACCATAACTTGCTGCCTGGGCGGTTTCGGCTGTTTGCCATATTCCTACTTTTTTGTAATCGTAAAAAGATACTACCGGGTGACCTATAAACCAACCATTGGCAAGATCATTTACTCCATTTGGTAAATAAGTGATACGCTCCTTATTACGCATATAGGTAATATTGGATGTCCATGTGAAGTTTTTTGATTGAACGTTAATGGTTTTTAGTGCAATCTCAATACCTGTATTACGGCTTTTGCCAACATTGGCCAGTGTTCTTAGTGCCCCTGTTGAGGCCGGTAATTGCTGCGGCAACAACAAATCCCTGGTATGTGAATCATAATAATCAACACTGCCCGAAACCCTGTCTTTGTAAATTCCGAAATCAACACCTGCGTTTAACGTTCCTGTTAGTTCCCAGGTTAATTGTGGGTTTCCGATATTTGGATCAAGGCCATATGCTAATGCTGTTATATCATTCCATGAAAATGGGATAAGCGCCGCCTTACTTTGGGTTTGATACGCACTTACTGCAGCATTACCTGCCACACCATAACTTAAGCGCAATTTCAATTCAGAAAATACATTTTGGGTTTTCATAAATCCCTCATCAACCACACGCCAGGCTGCGGCTGCCGAAGGGAAGAATGCCCACTTATTTCCTGACGACAATACAGATGAACCATCAGCGCGCCCGGTAAGCGTTAGTAAATATCTGTCTCTAAATGAATAATTTAGGCGTAATGCTCCCGAAATTAAATGTTGCCCAACGTAGTTGCTTGCTATTTTTAAGTTAGATGGGTTGTTTTGCAGCGCATAAAAAGACTGGTCGGGTATTAATTGGCCGGTGCCTTGCGCCGATGATTGGTCCATAACATTTGATTGATAACTGGTAACACCCGTTATGCCTATGTTGTGACTGGCTATCGTTTTTTGCCAGGTAATAATGTTTTCCCAAAGCAAATTAGTTTCATTTGAATTGGCTACCGATGATAGTGACCCCGAAGACAATGCCCTGCTTATCGTATTGGCACTTTCAAAATGTCCGTTACGTGAATTGGACAAGGTAATGCCTAAATTTGACCGTATAGTTAAGCTGCTTATTGGCTTCCATTCTGCGTAGGCGGTTGAAAGCAAATGAGTAATATTGTTTTTATTTACAAACTGTGCTGCATCATCATCAAAAAGAGGATTGGCCTGGTTACCATTACCCGGAAATTTAGCTATACTACCATCAGCATTATACGGGTTAAAGTAAGGAATAACTTTGTTAGCCACGGATAGTACACCATCGTTCCGAAGGTTTTGATTATAATAAGCAAGCTGACTTTGTAGGCCAACTTTAAAAGTCTTGAACAACTGATGGTCAATATTTAACCGTAATGTGTACCTGTTAGAATAATCATTGGCATACAAACCTTTTTCCTTAAAATAATCAAACGAAAAATAAGCTTTTGTTTTTTCGCTTCCGCCAGAAACACTTGCACTATAATCCTGTTGGGAACCTTTGTGCAGTAAAAAGCCCGGCCAGTAATAGGATAAACCGTTTTGAACTGCAGCCAGATCCGCCGCACTGGTAAAAACTTTCGGGTCATCGGCGGCAGAGTTCCATGTTCCAATGGTTCTGAAACCTTCGCGCTTTAGGTTTGCATATTGTGGGCCCGTCATGGGTACCGGGTAACCGGCAACATCCGAGATTCCATAATATGAACTGGCAGCTACCTTAGGTTGTCCATCGCTGCCTCTTTTTGTTGTGATAATAATTACTCCGTTTGCACCGCGCGAGCCATAAATGGCAGTAGACGATGCATCCTTTAAAAACTCCATTGATGCGATATCGTTTTGGTTGATATCCTCGTAGTTGTTGTATTGTATCCCGTCAACTATGTAAAGCGGGCCATTACCAGCAGATAGCGACCGGTTACCGCGAACAGTTACGCTCACATTTGAACCTGCGGCACCGCTTGTGCGCACAATATCTACCCCAGGGATTTTACCCTGAAGTGCCTCCATTGGGTTTGATGCCGCTACTTTGGTGATTTCGTCTCCTTTAACAGAAACAACAGAACCGGTGAGATCCCGCTTTTTTACCGTACCATAACCTACAATAATCACCTCCTCGAGCGATTTGCTTAATGGCACTAACGACACCTTTAAAAAAGTTTGCCCATTAACACTTTGTTCTAATGATTTGAAACCTAAAAAGGTAAATACCAATACAGTATTGGCATTAGGAACAGTAATCGTAAATTCACCGGAAGTATTAGTGGCAACACCAATATTGGTCTCTTTTATTCTTATTGATACACCAGGCAGCGGTTCACCCTTTTCGTCGGTTACTTTACCATTTACTGTAATTGTTGCCACCTGCCCGCCGTTATTACTAACAGTTGTTTCTGCAGCTCCCGAAGCAATCTTATTAAACAAAATTATATTGTTTTCTATTTGGCTATAGCCAATTCCGTGAATGGCAAAAAGCTCATCCAGGATATCTTTTACCGATCTATTTTCGGATGAAAGACTGACGCGGGTATTTGCGGACAGAACATTGTCTTTGTAAGCAAATCTTAAATTGGTTTGCTTTTCAATTTTTTTAATTACCGATTTTAGAGTTTCGTTACGTAATTCTATTTTAATATTGATCTTATCCAGCGATTGCCCCTTACTGGATGAAGCTAAGAGCAATTGGCCGGAAATCAGTAATACCAACAGGATAATAAAACTGAGTCTCATAATTTTTCGGGATGTGTTTAACAGTTGGCGTGCAGAAGCATCAGATAATGTGCACCATTGCTTAAACGCAAGAGTTTTTTTCATAACTTGCATTGGTTTTAATCGGTTAATAATAAATTGGTTAAAATACTTACCCTGTTGCCGAAAGATTTGAGAAGTCGTAAGCAGCGGGGTTTTTTAGTTTTGAGCGTTAAAGTATCACTGTTTCATAGGGTTTAAATTTAAGTGGTGAAAAATTGTTTATTGTTCACAGCCTGGCCCGGATAGTATAACTTCACCGGTTCCGTTCCATTTATAGTTCAGATTATTTAGGTGCGATAATACATTGACAACCTGTTGTAACCCGGTAGTATTTAAGAAGGTAGCGCTAAAACGGCAGTTACCTATCTTTTCGCTATTCAGCATAACTTTTATACCATACCTTTCTGTTAAAACGGCGGCGGCTTCTTTCAGGCTCATGT
>NZ_JBFUKF010000194.1:0-9899 GCF_056400985.1 Mucilaginibacter sp. P4_G9
GCTCGGTTCATGTACAGCCAACGCCATAGGCGGGGCTTTTCAGTTTGAATTGATGAGGCAAAAACTGCCTGTGTTTAATCCCTCGCGCCTGTTTATTTATTATAACGAGCGTGTACTGGAAAATCATGTTAAAGAAGATAGCGGCGCCCAGCTACGCGATGGCATTAAATCTGTAGCTACGCAGGGTGTTTGTGATGAAAAGCTTTGGCCGTATAACATCAGCAAGTTTGCCAAAAAACCTAAAAAGAAATTATATACCCTGGCAAAAAAAAATCAGGCTATTCAGTATACCCGCTTAAACAATATGAATATTACCGAGTTAAAATCGTGCCTGGCAACCGGTAATCCTTTTGTTTTTGGCTTTACTGTTTACCAGGCATTTGAAGGGAGCACAGTTGCCCAAACAGGCGTACTAAACATGCCCGGAAAAAATGAAAGTGTTTTGGGAGGCCACGCCGTAATGGCGGCCGGTTATGATGATAAAAAAAAGGCCTTTATTATTCGGAATAGCTGGGGCGACGGCTGGGGGCAAAAAGGGTATTTTTATATGCCCTATGATTACATAACCAGCACCGACCTGGCCGACGACTTTTGGACCATAAGTAAGGTGGAGTGAGTTTTTTGGGAGGAAGGATTTTTGGATTTTTGGACGTTCGGACGTTCGGACGTTCGGACAAAGGATGTTCGGACGAAGGATAAAGGATGTTTGGACAAAAGACAAAGGTTTTTTTGTCCAAAAGATAAAGACTTTGGATATGTTGGGCTTGCTTGTCCTTCCGTCCTTAATTTTTTGTCTGAAAATCCTTTGTCCGAAAGTCTTTTGTCCGAAAATCCGAACATCCGAAAGTCCTTTGTCCGAACTAAAGACTACCGGCCTAAGTCAGGTTTCTGTCCCTGAACCATACTTCATCAGGGGTAGCATTAAAACTATCCATCAGGCTTACCAGTTCTAGGGGGTCGCCGGAGGTTATTACCAGTTCGCGGTTGGTGGGTTTAAGGAACTTTTGTTCTACCATTACGTCCAGTTGTTTTAATAATGAATCATAGTATCCACCCACATTAAGCAAACCAATGGGATGATTATGTAAGCCTAATTGCAGCCACGTTAAAACTTCAAAAAACTCTTCGAGGGTACCTAAACCACCGGGAAGCGTGATGATACCTTCGCACAGGTCGTTCATCATTTGTTTGCGCTGGTGCATGTTGTCAACAATATGCAGTTCCGTTAAACCGCTGTGGCCAACTTCCTTGTCCATCAAAAATTGAGGGATCACTCCTATCGCTTTTCCGCCCCTGCTTAAAACAGCATCAGCAAGCAGGCCCATAACACCAACCTTGCCGCCGCCGAACACCAAAGTAATATTACGACTCACCATAACTTCGGCCAGTTGCTCAATAGCTTCTTTTAATATAGGGTCGCCGTTAAAGTTGGCGCCGCAGAATACGCAGATAGATTTCATTGTTCAATTATAACAAAAATTCCTTGCCCCTGAATTAAGCTTTTATTAACTCTTATAAACTGGGGCTACCTATGACCTTTTTGAAAAAAAAACTTTTTGTCATCCTGAACGGTTTCTTATTATTTTTTTGGCCTTTGACCATGATTAAGCATATGTTATTATTTATATCTTTAAAAAAACATATCTCATGAAAAAAATACTAACCTTATCAACTATGCTAATAATGAGTTATCTATCCTCATTAGCACAAACCATTGTTAACCCACAGGTGGAAAGCAGTGACGACTATAACAGTACCATAACCAAAGTGGAAACTGATGCAAAATTTACGGTTGTAAACTTTGAGTACACCGCCAGTTCTGATAATTCCTGGGCACAGCTCAATAAAGAGATCTACATTCAAACCGACCAGAGTAATGCACATTACAACTATGTAAAATCTGAAAACATAGCCATGGTACCTGCCAAACACACTTTAGCCAAAGCCGGCGAAAAGCTTTTATTTAAAGTATATTTTCAAAAAATACCACAACCCACAAAATCAATGGATATTATTGAAAGGGCTGGCAGAAGAACCGATGGCATTTCATTTTTTAACTTTTATAATGTAAGCTTAACCCAATCAGTCCCCGAAGGAACAAAAGTAAAAGTAACTGATGTTGTATTAATGCCGCCGCCCCCGGTTGACAGAGTTGAACAAGCTTTAAATGGCACGAATGAGATGGCAAATGCTATGAGTGCAATGGGTCCAATGTACACATCTATGGCAAAAAGCATGCTTGATGCACAATTTGCTTACTACAAGCAACCCGGTAAAATAGCCGAGATTGCCAAACTAAACAAAGAATATTTCGACGCGCTTATAAAAGAAGGCTTTACAAATGACCAGGCTTTAAAAATAATAACATCCAATAGCTTAATTCCAAAGTCGGCATCAGTTAACGGCCAATAAGCTCAAAGCAGAATGCGAAAAGCAAAAAGCTAATACGCTGACTATCAATAACGCAAAAGCCTGTGAGGTTATAATAAACTTTACAGGCTTTGCTATTTTTATTGCAGTACAGTATTTTTCCGGGAATTACCTGGTATAATTAGGCGCTTCCTTAGTAATTGTAATATCGTGCGGATGGCTTTCGCGCATTCCCGCTGCAGTGATACGTACAAATTTGGCGCGTTGCAGGTCTTCAATATTGGCAGCACCGCAGTAGTGCATACCGGCACGTAAACCGCCTATGTATTGGAATATCACTTCGGCCATGTTGCCTTTAAAGGGTACCCGACCAACAATGCCTTCTGGTACCAGCTTGGTAACCACATCGGTTTCATCCTGGAAGTAGCGATCTTTCGATCCTTTTGCCATAGCCTCAACCGAACCCATACCACGGTATGATTTAAACTTACGGCCTTCGTATATAATGGTTTCGCCCGGTGATTCTTCCACACCTGCAAATAACGAGCCTGCCATAATGGTGCTTGCACCAGCTGCTATGGCTTTTACAATATCTCCGGTTTGTTTGATACCACCATCGGCAATAACGGGGATACCGCGACCTTCTAATGCTTTAGCACATTCATAAACGGCATACAGTTGAGGTACACCCACACCCGCAATAATACGGGTTGTACAAATAGACCCCGGACCAATACCCACCTTAACTGCATCGGCACCGGCATCAGCCAAAGCAATTGCAGCATCGGCAGTGGCAATATTACCGGCAATAACCTGTAATTGAGGATGTAAGCTTTTAACAGCTTTCACCATATCAATAACTCCTTTTGAGTGACCATGAGCTGTATCAACAACAACCACATCAACACCGGCGTTGTATAAAGCGGTAACACGGTCGATGTTATCTGCCGCAACCCCAACAGCCGCGCCTACACGCAAACGGCCAAATGAATCTTTACACGCGTTAGGGAAGTTTTTAACCTTCTGGATATCTTTATAAGTAATTAAGCCTACCAGCTTGCCATCTTTATTTACTACAGGTAGTTTTTCTATTTTGTTGCCTTGTAATATTGCAGTAGCCTCAGTTAAAGTTGTTCCTTCCGGTGCAATGATCAGGTTAGTTTTGGTCATCACATCGCTAACAGGCAGCGTCATATCTTTCTGGAAACGCAGGTCGCGGTTGGTTATGATACCTTTAAGTTTGTGCTCTGCGTCAATAACCGGGATGCCTCCTATGCTAAATTCCCTCATGATCTGGAATGCGTCTGCAAGCAGCGCATCTTCCATCAATGTAACGGGGTCCTGGATCATTCCGCTTTCAGACCGTTTTACCTTGCGTACCTCATCAGCCTGTGCCTGTATGGTCATGTTTTTATGCAAAATACCAATACCACCAGCCTGGGCAATGGCAATTGCCAGCCCTGCTTCTGTAACGGTATCCATAGCGGCCGAAATAATAGGAATGTTTAAACGGATGCTTTTTGTTAAAAAAGTACCTGTGTTAACATCGCGCGGTAGTACTTCAGAATAAGCGGGGAGTAGTAAAACGTCGTCGTAGGTTAATCCTTCGGCAACAAATTTGGATGGGTCTAACTGCATAGCAAATAATTATTTTGGAGTTATTATTTGCCGGGCAAAGGTAATAAAAATTTAGGTAATCAGAAATGCTTTGTGAAATAGAGTCAAGAATTAAGAGTCAAGAATCAAGAATTTTACATTTCGCAGAAAAACGAAGTTTGTGCAGTCCGGTAGAAGCTGTCTTAACTCTTGATTCTTGACTCTTAATTCTTTTTCAATATTTGCCCACTATAACTTTATAGAAACTCTCAAAATGAAAATATTTATTGGCCAGTTCCTGCAGTTGCTGGGTGGTAACATTTTTTACTGTGGCTGCATATTTGTCGTAGTAATCATAATCAAGATCGGCAAAATAAATACTTTTAAACTTATCGGCATGTGAGAAAACATTCTCCAGGCTACCCAGTAGTGAACCCAGCATATAGTTACGCACCAGGCCGAGCTCTTCATCGGGTATCAGTTCGGTTTTTAATATATTGATCTCTTTTTCAATTTCGGTGATGGCTGCTTTGCAAACATCTGCCCCTACTTCTGTAGCTATAAAAAATGAGGCTCCCTGTTTAAACGGCCCCAGTCCCGAACCTATACCATAAGTATATCCCTTATCCTCGCGGATATTGGCCATCAGCCTCGATCCAAAATAGCCTCCTAAAACCGTGTTTAAAACCTGCAAAGGCTGAAAATCAGGATGGCTGCGGGTAATTACAGGTGTACCTATCCTAATGGCCGATTGTAAGGCATCAGGCTTTTCGGTAAAATAAAAAAGATCTTTGGATGCTTCAATCGGGGGTTGGGTAGTATCGGCAGGCGCATCACCATTAGTCCATCCTTTATCAAAAGTATCGGTAACGAGCGATAAGGTTTCCGGCTCAATTTTACCCGCAATTATAATAGTACAGTTTGATGGCTGATACTGTTGTTTATAATGGGCCAGTAGGTCATCGCGCTGCAATGTTTTATAATTATCAAAGCTGGCGCCTAAGCCATAAATGGTATCGCCATAAATGGCCTTGTTAAAATCCCGCCGGGCTACAACATCATTTTTTTGCAGGCTAACCTGTAGTTTTTGCTGTTGGTTACGCTTAAACGTTTCCAGTTCCTTCACCGGGAAAACAGAATCGGTAAGCAAATCCATAATAACCGGCAATGTGCTATGCAAATGCTTATTTAAGCTATATAGCGTAACCACCGAATTTTCGTAACCGTAATCAACCTGCAAAAAGGCGCCGTAAAAATCTATCTTATCTGCTATTTGCGCTGCATTCAAGGTGCTGGTTCCCTCGGTAAGCATCGTATTAGTCGCCATATTTAACAGCGGATTTGCCGGGTTGAAACGCAGGTTTGCAAAAATCCACTCAATACGTACCAGCTCCTGGTCGCCCGAGTTAAAACAATAAATATTGCAGCCATTATCAAGCTTTTTATGCCCGGGCCTTATCAGGGTTATATTATCGATAGCCTTAAAATCTGGGGCTAATGTTCTATCTATTTGGGTCATTGGTCAATTGTCATTAGTCATTGGTTTTCTTCTGAAACGGAATTCTTCGAATTAAAGAATTAGCAGAATTATTGAATGAAATTCGAAAATTCTTCAATTCAATAAATTCTGGTTCAGACTAACTCTGATTCAGGCATCTCCGCAGTTTGCTCCGCCAGGTAAACCAGCGTTGATGAATTGTCTTTCCTGAATATTTTATTGGCTACCGCTTTAATTTGCTCGCTGGTTACGGCCAGGTATTTTCCTGTTTCCTGGTTAAGCAAGCCGGCATCGCCAAGCAACTCAAACGAGGCCAGGTTCATGGCTTTATCCAGTAACGACATTTCAGAGAACACCATGGTTGATTCTGTTTTGTTTTGCACCTTGGTTAATTCATCTGCCGGCACCCCGGTATGCTTAACTTTCTCCAATTCGTCCCACAGTGCTGCTTCGGCTTGCTCAATGCTGATGTTTTCCAGTGGCTTACCTTCCAGCACAAACATGCCTTTATCCAGGCTGCTGGTAATGTAGGCATGCACCTCGCTAAAAATCTGCTTATCCTGCACTAAACTTCGGTACAGGCGCGATGAATGGCCGCGCGAAAGTATATCGCTCAACAGCTCCACCGCGTAATAATCCTCATCTAAACGGGCGCCCATCTGGAAAGCGATATAAACATCGTTTAAAGGCACTTTGGCGGTTACCGTTTCACGGCGTTCTTCATGCTGATCTGGCTCCTGCGGCAGGTTACGGTTGTACTTTTCGCCCGCTGGTATCGGCCCAAACCATTTCTCTGATAGTTGTTTTACTTCTTCGGTTGTTACGTTACCACCCACTACCATAATGGCATTTTGTGGATTATAGTGTTTCTTGAAAAACGCTTTTACGTCCTCAATCCGCGCATCCTCAATATGTTTGATGGTTTTACCTATGGTAGCCCACCTGTAAGCGTGCTCTTTATAAACCAGCGGACGAAGCTTTAACCAAACATCGCCATAAGGCTGATTAAGGTAGCGCTGCTTAAACTCCTCTATTACCACATTGCGCYGCACCTCAAGGCTTTTTTCGCTAAAAGCCAGGCTAAGCATCCGGTCGCTTTCCAGCCAGAAAGCAGTTTCGATATTGGCTGATGGCAGGGTGATATAGTAGTTGGTGATATCATTGCTGGTAAAGGCATTGTTTTCGCCGCCTACCCTTTGCAGGGGTTCGTCATAGCTGGGAATATTTACCGATCCACCAAACATCAGGTGCTCAAACAAATGGGCAAAGCCGGTTTGGTCGGGATTTTCATCGCGGGCTCCAACATCATATAGTATGTTGAGCACCGCCATAGGGGTAGTATTATCTTCGTGAACAATAACCCGCAGGCCATTATCCAATGTAAACCGGTTGAACTTAACCATGGACAGTCATATTTAAAACAAAGCAAATGTAAAAATTTTGTTGATATAGTTGTTTGATGCAAAAAAAGTCCGAAAGTCGGGAAAGTCCGAAAGTCGGAAAGTCCAAAAGAGGGGAAAGTTATTATGAAATATTTATTAAAATCTTCCTTACCTTGTGATACAAGATCCCGGTTCTTCGGGCTTTCGGACTAAAAAACATGACACAAGGAGAGCTCATTAAAAAGATAACCAGCATAATTGGCAAACCCAAGGTGCTTGAGCTTAGCAGGATATTAAAGGAAAAGCATTTTGCTTTACGCGATTTAATAGATATTACTTTTCAACAGGATAAAGCTGTTGCATTCAGGGCGGTGTGGATACTGGAAAATATTTTTTTATCAGATCCGGAAATTTATCTCGACGACCTGCACTATATGATCTCGCGGTTCGGCGAAGTGAAACACCCCGGATGTCAGCGCCATTATGCCAAAATAATAATGCACATTACTGATGCAAAGGCCCCGAAGTCGTTACAATTAAAGCTTCAGGAAATCGACTTTGAACCGGTGGTTGAGCAACTGTTTGACTGGATGATAAACCCCAGGGCAAAAGTTGCTGTAAAAATATTTGCAGCTTATGCCTTATTCAATTTAAAGGATTCATTCCCCTGGGTTAAAGAAGAGCTTACCGCCCAAATGGAGTTTTTAATGCGCAACGGCAGCGCAGCCATACAGGCAGGCGGGCGGAAAATATTGAAGGATTTATAAATGTGCAAATTTCAGATTTCAGATGTGCAAATAAAGCCTTTCGATAATCATCTGCACATTCGCAGCTCAATCATCTGCACATTTGAAATTTGCACATCTGTAATCTGTAATCTGATCTTACTCATGCGGCCTATCCTCACCGTGCAAATTATGGCTTACCTGGCCGTGGCGAAGCTTAGCGTGTATGGCAGATGAGCTGTCATCGGCATAAGTACCATAGGCATTTACCAATACGCCTTTAAGGCTATATTTTGGTGATGACACCGCATAAACTATCGACATATCATCGGGATTGCTGGCGCCTTCAAAACGGTAAAACTCGTCAATTATAAAATCATCGGCTCCCATGTGAATGGCCTGGGATTTATCATCTATTGTATCGCCTTCCAGGCTAAGGTTAGCCGTATATCCCCGTTTGAAAAGATCATTGGTGGCATCAAGTAAGCTTTCGTAATTTTTCATGGTGGTGATGTTTTGTTTAAGTAACAGCAATTGATACTGCCTTTATTTGTGTAACCAATGAACTATTGATGTTGTTTTGATTAATGAATAATAAGCCTCCTGTAAAACTGTATTAAACAAAATGTCTCATTGCATTTAAGCAACAAGACACTTTGTTTATTTAAGGTCCTCCCTTTTTGAAGAGGTTTAGGTGAGGCTATTTACTGCGCCTTAGCCAGCCACAGCGAAGCATTTAAATGCAAAGCCGGGTGCGAAGTATAACCCGAAGGTGCATCGCCAGACCAGCCATTAAACAGGTTATCGTTGGTATCGCCTGTGCCGTCATCGGCGGGTGAGCTATCACCAATAAATACAACCCTGCCACTGCCATATGTTGCTAAAAGTGCCATTGCGTTGGCCGTACCGCCATTAGTGGCACTGTTGCGCCAGAATAAGCCCTGCACGCTTGAGTTATTTGCAGGGTACAACGTAGCGGTTGATCCGTTATAGAAAGCCAGTTTTGAAGCCGTACCAGCCGCGCCGTTTAACACTATCTGCGCATTGGTATTGGTACCAGTATAAACGTTGGTTGAAGGGCCTTCGCTGATATCAACATAATTGATATTGAAACCAAAAGGATTGCTGTTATTGATCCCGTTGTTAGTCATCAAATCGTTCCAAACGCGGGGCGAATCGTAACCATCGCCATCCCTGTCAGACGGGTTGTAGCCATTGGCATCGGTACCGGCAGTTGTAGCTGCGGTGTGGTCGGCTATCATAAACAAGCCGCCACCATTGGCAACAAAATTCATTAAAGCAGTTTTCTCTGCAGCAGTGAATAAACGGTTAGGCTCAACAACCACAAATACATCATAATTGCTCAAATCCTGCGCGTTTGCAGTACCATAGGTAATGGCTGTTCCGCCTGGCAATGATTCTACCAGTTCACCGCGTTTTACCAGTTCAACAGCCCATGCCGAAATAGCGCCTTTCCAATAGGTTTCGGCAGTGCCGGCAGTAATGCCAGTATATGATGCCGTTGGTATGCGCTGTGCTTTGGTTTCAACAGTTGTACCGCCGGTGTAAAGTGGCACACTTTCGGTACCATCGGCATCAATTTGCCAATCAGCGCTGCCTGCATTTTCCAGGTGACTTGCATCAAACAGGAATTTTTTACCTGTAAGTACAGTGCCACCACCGCCGGTGCCGCCATTATCATTTATAGTAATATCATCAATATCTACACGATTAGTGCCGCCGCTTAGTTTGCGGATCTCTAAACGGGCTGTGCCGGTTACGCCGGTAATGGTAAAAGTTGATGTGGTTAATGTTGTGGTAGTAGTTATAGTTGAACCTGCCTGTGTATAGCTGGTACCACCGTTAACAGAATAAAACAAACCCCATGTACTTGCCGCGTCCGAGCCGTATGTACCACTTTTAATAGTAACGGTGCTTATGCCGGTGGTAACATCAAACAACATGGTTATTTTACCTGTATTGCGGATGCGTGCTGCCCATGAACCCGCTTTAAGATCGCCGGCAAGGTTGCCTATTAAGGCATCATACAGGTTCCATGAGTTGCCAGACAAGGTTACGTTATCGCCGCTGCTTGAACCTGTAGGCGAAACATCATAAGCAGTTTTAGGGCTGGTTGCCCCTACTTCGAAGCCCTGTGTAAGTGATACCGCCTGGATTTTAAGTTTTGTTACCGATGCTGTTTTGTTATCGGCAGCACTTTGAACCGGCTGATTTGCATTTTTTTGACAACCAGAAGCCAACGCTCCGGCAAAAGCTAAGGCAGCAAAAAGCAACCTCGGATTTGTAAATTTTAGCATAGTGTGTTTT
>NZ_JBFUKF010000195.1:0-9898 GCF_056400985.1 Mucilaginibacter sp. P4_G9
GGCTGTTGTGTTCGGGGGGCTTGCTTTTTACTGGCTGATGGAAAACCGTAAGATTAACAGAAGCCTCGAAGCCAAAAACAACGAGATCCTGTCGCAGCGTAACCAGTTGATCGAAATGTCGGCACGCGCAGAAGCTGCAACCGAAGCCAAGCTGAATTTCTTCACCAATATTTCGCATGAGTTCCGTACGCCATTAACGCTCATTCTCTCGCCGGTTGAGGAAATGATGAAGAACGAAAAGCTGAACATCGTTGCCGGTAAAAACTTAAAACTGATTTATAAAAACGTATTCCGGTTGATGCGATTGGTTAACCAGCTAATAGATTACCGTAAAATTGAATATGATAAGCAGCAGATTAATGCATCACCCAACAACCTGGTGGAGTTTGTTAAAGATATATTGGATAGCTTTCAGCATAATGCCCAAAAACGTAACATCAGCCTGAATTTAATTTCGGCAGAAAAAAACATAACCACCTGGTTTGATGCAAATATGCTGGATAAGGTTTTCTTTAATTTATTATCAAATTCGCTTAAATTCACTAAAGATAATGGCAGGATCCAGGTAATGCTTGCTCAAAATTCCGAAAATGTGGAAATAGCCATACAGGATAATGGCATAGGTATGGAGCCCGAAGAAATGGAACATGTTTTCGACCAGTTTTACCAGGCTGATAACGGTAACTACCGCGGCTCGGGCCTGGGATTATCTTTATCCAGGGAGATCGTTTCCCTTCATCATGGCAGCATTAAGTTAAGTAGTAAAAAATGGCAGGGCACAACTTTTACGATAACCCTTCCCCTCGGTAACCTGTACAACTATACTACCGATAACAATAGCCCTGCAATAAATGCAGTGGCCATTGAAGAGCGCGCCCGCATCTATACCACCGACCTGGAGCAAGGCGAAATAAAAACCGATTCAGATGCACTTACTCATCCCAAGGAACAATCCATCCTCATTATAGAAGACAATGCCGACCTGCTAAACTACCTCACCGATAAACTGGCGGCTGATTATGAAATTTTCACCGCTAATAACGGCATACAAGGATTGTCCGAAGCATTTGAAAAAGTTCCTGATTTGATCATATCAGATGTGGTATTGCCGGGCATGTCGGGCAAGGTGATAACCGAAAACCTAAAAACCGATATCCGTACATCGCATATACCTGTTATACTGCTAACCGCGCAGGCCGGGGTTGAACAACAAATAGATGGCATCCGCAGTATGGCAGATTGCTATATGGTAAAGCCTTTTAACTACGACCAATTACTGGCAACCGTAAAAAACCTCATCAAAAACAGGGTAATACTAAAAGAGCATTTCACCAGCGATGTTAGTCATGGCAAAATGCCGGTATCAAAAACCATCGACAAAAAATTCCTGAATGATTTTGCAGGTATTGTTGAGCAAAACCTGGCCAACGAAAGCTTTAACGTTGATGATATTTGCAAAACCATAGGCATATCGCGCGTGCAGCTTTACCGTAAAGTAAAGGCCCTGCTTGGCTGCAGCATTACCGACTATATTTTAAATCGCAGGCTAAAGAAAGCCAAATACCTGCTGGTTCATGAAGCATACTCTATATCCGAGATCACCTATATGGTTGGTTTTGCCAGTCCTAATTATTTTGCAACTGTATTTAAGGCAAAATATGATTGTACACCAAGCGAGTTTAAACGCCGGCAACACTCGTAAAGAGAAGCAAACGAGCACAGCGTCATCGGAGTGAGTTGATTTGCCTATGAATTATAAGTCGATCTAAAACAATACCCATGCTATGCCAAGGGTGACAAAAATATTAAACGTTTGGGCAATCAAAAACGCGTACAATGGTTTTTTACTGTTTTCGCTAAACAGATCGGCAAAGTTGGTTTCCAGCCCAATACTGGTAAAAGCCAGTGCGAACCATAATCCCTGCAGGTTTTTAAGGCTATCCTTTACTGTCGAAATTGTTGCAGGCGGCAGAAAAAATGAAAACAATACCGATGCGCCAATAAATCCCAAAACAAATTTAGGGAAACGCTCCCAAATCACTTTCAGTGTAGGTTTGGTATCCTTATCCTTACCTGCCGGATGTTTTGTATATGTCCAGTAAATGGAAATGGCAAACGCGGCCAGGCCCAGCAATACATTCTGCGAGAATTTTACAATGGTACTGATCTTTAGCGCAACTTCGCCAACCAGCGTGCCCGATGCAACCACAGCTCCGGTAGTATCAATACTACCGCCCAGCCACGCTCCAGTCACTTCCTGCGAAAAATGGAAATAACGGGCGATGATGGGCATGAAGATCATCATGGGTATCGCTGTGATCAAAACCATCGATATCACATAGGATAGTTTTTTGGGATCGCCCTTAATGGCCCCCGCAGTTGCAATTGCAGCAGATACACCGCAGATGGATACCGCGCTGGAGATCATCATGGCTATTTCATCGTCAACCTTTAACTTTTTACATACCCAAAAAGCAAAGTACCATACCGAGGTTACCACCAGCAAAGCCTGGATCAACCCTAAGGACCCGGCTTTTAAAATGTCCGAAAAAATCACACTGGTGCCCAGCAACACCAGACCTATCTTCACAAACAGTTCGGTTGATAGGGATGCTTTTAACCATCCGGGCAGTTTTAAAAAGTTGCTGATAACGAGGCCCAGAGCCAAACTGAATATAACCGCTTCCAGGTTTAATGATTTGGCCTGGCTGCTACCGGCCAACACCAGCGCAATAATGGTAACCAGGTAAACCAGCGGAAAATCCAAAATGTAATTTTTAACGGGTTTACCGGTAATAATTGCGCCAATACCACCGATGATCAGCACAAAAACAAATTGGATGGCTATTTTAAAGAGGTTTGCGGCACCCAAAACCCTCCCCATAAGTTCGGCACCGTTTGTCCAGCCGAATGATGGTACAGGTAAAATTAAACCGGCTATGGCCAGTATGATAATTAATGACCCTAAAATAACTACTGCCCAATCTTCGTGCAGGGTTAATTTACTGGTGTTGGTTGCCATGTCTTTTGGGTTGTTTTTGGTATGATAAATAATCACAATATAGCCTTTTGTTTTTATAGGTGCATATGCTACTTGTTTTTCCTTCCCGAGCTGGGGTCATTTAACCTCCCGGCCACTTGCTAAGGCAGCTGGCGCCGGTTGCGCTTACAGCTAATTAATCAGTTTGACTATTTTTAGGGTAACCGGGGGTTCGATACGTTGATATCGGGCCTTTGGTATTTTAGGCTAAAAAACAAATGCGCCCTATCTTCAAATAAATCCATTTCGCCTTCTTTTTATAAAACTTAAAATACTAACTTGTGCTAACCAGGCATCAACCTTCTTTTTATGAAAAGAAAAACCTTTATTCGTTTAGGCGGAACATTTATGGCTACTCCTTTGATATCTTCAATTACATCCTGGGCTACAGAAGCCCCATTAAAAAACTGGGCAGGCAACCTTACTTACAGTACGGCCAATGTACAATACCCAAATTCGGCAGCTGCAGTGCAGCAACTGGTTAAAAAACACGGCAAACTTAAAGCCCTGGGCACCAGGCATTGCTTTAACAGGATAGCTGATAGCAAAGACGACCTGGTTTCGACTAAAGAACTGAATAAAGTAATTTCAATCGATAAAAAAGCAATGACCGTTACTGTAGAAGGCGGCATTAAATATGGAGAATTAGCCCCCTATCTGCACAAGCAAGGTTTCGCCTTGCACAACCTGGCTTCGCTGCCGCATATTTCGGTTGCGGGGTCAATCACTACTGCTACGCATGGCAGCGGCGTTAAAAACGGCAACCTGGCCAGTGCCGTTACCGCTTTGGAAGTTGTGATTGCCGACGGCAGCATCGTGCATTTTTCAAAGGCTGCCGACCCGGAAAAGTTCAATGCGGTTGTTGTTGGCTTAGGGGCGATAGGTTTTATAACTATAGTTACACTGGCTATTGAGCCAACCTATATGATGCGCCAGCGCGTATTTTTAAAGATGCCCATGGCGCAGGTAAAACAACATTTCGACGCAATAGTATCTGCAGGTTATAGTGTAAGTTTATTTACCGACTGGCAAAGCGACAGCATCAACGAGGTTTGGATAAAAAGCCGCATTGGTGAAAAAGACCATAATGAACCCGAGTTTTACGGCGCAAAGGCGGCCACCAAAAACCTGCATCCTATTTACGACCACCCCGCCGAGAGCTGCACCGACCAGATGGGCGTACCCGGGCCGTGGTATGAACGTTTGCCGCATTTTAAAATGGGTTTTACACCCAGCAGCGGCAAGGAGCTGCAATCAGAATATTTTGTACCGATGCATCATGCGGTAGAAGCTATTGAGGCTATTGCCAAATTGGGAAAACAAGTTGGTCCGCATTTGTTTATCACCGAGATCCGTACCATTGCAGCCGATAGCTTGTGGATGAGTCCCTGCCATAACCAGGCTTCGGTAACTATCCACTTCACCTGGAAACCCGAAACCGAAGCTGTTACCAAATTACTGCCTGTTATTGAAAAGGCATTGGCGCCATTCAACGCCCGGCCGCATTGGGGAAAAGTATTTACAATAGCACCCAATGTTTTGGCATCACGGTATGAGAAATTAGCCGATTTTAAAAAGGTGGTAGCTGAATATGATCCGCATGGAAAATTCAGGAACGCGTTTTTGGATCATCATATTTATAGCGCGGTATGACAACACAGATTTAGCGCCAGAAATATCACTTTAAATTTTTCGATATTTATCTTATCTTTCTGCCTGTAAAGCCTTGTCATGCCCCCTTTGCGCTATTTGCTGCTGTTTATTCTTCTTACTACTTTTTATAGCGTTCATGCTCAGCAGGATATGGACCTGCATTTGAGTAATACCTTTCTGCCGGGTAAAAATATTTTGAAAGTAAAAAGAGACTTCCTTGATCCCTATTTATGGGTTTTAGCTCAGGATCACGGCGTTTATCGTATAAATAGCATTACCGGAGCTGTAGCTGATTACAGCAGCCAATTTGCAAATTATCATAATTTTGATTTTGTTGATATTGCAAGCGATAGCAAGGATATCGTATTTGTTGCAACCAATTCAAATAATGTACTTAAATATACAAGTAGCGGCATAGAAGTCATTGGCACATCAAAAGGTATAATTGGAAATGTAAATTCAATTGGCTTCGATTTCAGGTTTAGTGAAATTAACCAAGGGGTAGGTAATATAAGCAATGATGAATTGCTTATAGCCACAACTTATGGTCTTTATACCTACCTTATGAAAGATGGATCAATAACGCCCGCGCAGATCATTAATACTGACATGAGGATCTTTGAAAGTACTTACCGATCACAGATGATAAATAACAATACAAACTACGGTACTTACCCCGACACGGTTAAATATTATTCGGTTTTAGATTTTACAGCATTTTCCTTGTATTCGGGGTATATATGGCTTGAGGGAAATGAGTTTGGCAAAACACTGAAATCGGCATACTACGGGAACGTATTAGACCCATATAACGGTTCTAATACATTTTCTTATTCCGGCAATCAATTTTGGTCGACAGAGAATGGCTTGTTTCAAAACAGGTGGAATGGTTCGCATACCACCGCAAACCCCCACAAACACTATCTTAAAGGAGTAAGTATTAATAAAATAACTTCGATTTATGGTTTAGCAAACCTTAGGAATTTAACACGGGAGAACCTTTTGCTTGGCACCACACAGGGATTGTATTTTTCAAATTCGAATTATAAAACATATGATATTTTTTACGACTATTCCTTTTACCAATACAAAGAACTGGGCAATAAAAGCATAAATGACGTTTGCGTTAATGCTACATCCTACGCCACGCCAACTTGCGAAGATGGTATATGGGTTGCAGCTATTGACGGCCTCTATCTGTTAAAACCCGACTATGGCCCGTATTTAAACAAAACGCAACAGCTACAAGCCATAAACTTTGATGGGCATGATATTAGCGAAAACAAAATGGAGATTTGCGCTAACACATCAATTAACGCTGTGGTAAATAATTATATTTATAACGGCAATATCATTCAATGGTATAAGGACGGAAAAGAACTGCCTAATGAAAGTAAAGCCATACTCACTATCAAAGATCCTGGTGAATACCACACCGTATTATATGATCCTTGTTCGGCGCTTCATTTCGAATCAAATCATTTAACGGTAATCCAGGTGGCCGCCCCCGTGTTTACCTTCAACTATCCCGATGTATTGAATTACTGCGCCGGCACATCGGCACAACTAAAAACCGACAATAAACCTAATTACCAATACCGCTGGTACAAGGATGGTGTATTGAATGGCATAACGACAACCACCCTTGATAATATCACCCAAACCGGTAAATACAAAGTAGAAGTAAGCGCCTGTGAAGGTAGCTGGGTACCATCAAAAGAGGTACAGGTAAATTTTATTGCGATACCCAAGCCCACCATATCAACCGATAAAACACATTATTGTGACGGCGACCCGGCAACTTTATCTGCCACGGTACCTATTGACGGCTCAAAAATCAGCAATTGGGCAGCCTACCAATACACCTGGTACAAAGACGGCAGCCAGATTAATGGCAACGCTGCTTCTATTAAAGTTAAACAGACCGGGAAATATAAAGTAGAGGTTACAGGTTGTTCGGGTATGGTTTCTTCTGATGAAATACAGGTGGATTTTGAAAAACCCGAGCAGCCAGTACTTGTGGCAGATAAAGCTGCCTACTGCATAGGCGATAACGCGAAGCTGACCATCACTACCAACATCGACCCTTTTTATACCATAACCTGGTTCAGAGACGGAAATTTATTACCTGATGAAGAGGGCAACGTTAGTATTACAACCAATCAGCCGGGAAATTATACCGTAAATATCACCAACAATGCAACTACCTGCCATATACTTTCTTCAGCCTATGCGTTAAGCTTTACCCCTCCCCCAACAATCAGTATACAGCAAATTGTAAATACTACTTTATGCGATGGCCAAACGGTAGATCTGAAAACCACCTACTCCAGCGGCACCATCGGGTGGAGCACCGGTGCTACTTCCGACAAAATAAGCGTTAAAAATTCGGGTACCTATAAAGCAACTATTACTACTGTTGCCGGTTGCCAGGTAACAGAATCTGCAACGGTACAATTTTTACCAAACCCTGCTCTAAATGTTCCTTCGGCCACGCTTTGCCAGTTTACTAATGAGCGTATTACACTTACAGCCCCCGATGGGTTTATTAAATATGAATGGAACGGACAAGCGGGCAATTCCACTTTTTCGACAGATAAACTGGGTGTAGTAAATTTAACAGTCACAGATAACAACGGCTGCAAAGCCACACAAACCATTACCATAAGCAGCCATTGCGATGATATCCATATCCCCAATATATTTTCGCCCAACGGCGATGGCCGTAATGATAACTGGGTGATAGCCGGACTGGAGGGTGATCCATCAACAACGGTTAGGGTTTATAACCGCTTAGGCAGCCTGGTGTTTCAATCACAGGGTTATGCCACTCCATGGAGTGGTTCCTATAATGGTAAAAAACTTCCTGCCGCTGTGTATTATTATGTAATAAGTACAAAAGGGGCTAAACAGGTGCTCAGCGGGTCGGTAACCATACTTTACTAATAGTAAACTTATTATAATAATTATTAAAAAGTATTTTTTTACGGGATAAAATTAATGTAGCTTTAGGTAACCTATTTAAAGCCATTAAATCTTATGAAAATACCTACTGAACCTATCGGAAGCATCCCGAGGTCGCCCAAGCTTGTAGCTGCTATAACCTCACAAACAAATGACGATCAATTGCAAAAATTGTATGCAGTTGCAATTGCCGAAACCTTAAAAGAGTTTGAAGAAACCGGATCGCCGGTTATTACGGATGGAGAACAAACCAAATCAAGTTTCGCCACCTATCCCCTTGAAGGCTTGCTTAACCTTAGTCCCGAAGGGATGAAAATTAATTTCGAAGATGGTCATTCACGCCAATTGCCGTTGTTAACCAAAGGACCATTCAGGTACGGCAATTACGCCGAAAAATACCTGGCATCTGCTCAAAAACTAACAAAGCTACCTGTTAAACAGGCTATAATTTCGGCATCTGCCTTAAGTTTAATTTACCCTCCGGATGGAATTGAGGACTATACCCAATCTGAGTTTATTGCCGACCTGCTGAATGAATGTGAACAAGATATCAGGAGATGTTTGGAACAGGGGGCCTATAAAGTACAAATGGATTTTACTGAAGGCAGGCTATCCCTTAAGCTTGACCCCTCTGGTGGTGTGTTGAAACATTTTATCGATCTTAATAACCAGGTTTTTAATCGTTTTACCAAAGAAGAACAGCAAAAATTGGGAGTTCATGTATGCCCCGGAGGTGATCATGATTCAACCCACAGTGCAGATGTTGATTATGCAGATTTTTTACCCAACCTTTTTGATTTAAATGCAGGCAGTTTTTATTTGCAGCTGGCAAGCGAACCCAACAGGATAAAGGTTTTAAAAACAATAAATCAATACCTTAAACCCCATCAAAAAGTATTCCTTGGTGTAATAGATGTGCTAAATCCAATAATTGAAAGCCCCGAAGATGTTAAAGACCGGATATTTGAGGCGGCGGAGTATATTCCGCTAAACCAGATAGGCACCACTGATGATTGCGGATTTTCGCCATTTTGCGATGATATTTCAACAACCCGCGAAACAGCCTTCGCAAAGATCAAAGCGCGCGTAGCAGGAACAAAACTGGCAGAGGAGCTGTTGTTTTCATAAAATATGCAGGTTGCCGTATTGCAAACCGGGCAATGGATACTCCACATAGCATGAAAACAAAAAAATTCATCAGAAGCGGTCCTCATCTCCCGGTAAAAAACCTGGTTCAAACACTTGATTATTATCGCGACGTTCTCGGGTTTTATGATGAATGGACAACCGGCGACAAAGACGGCGGGATAAGACGCGACGATATGAGGCTTCTTTTTGGCGAAGATGCTGAATTTACCTCCGCAATTAACAATACCAAACACCGCCTGCCCCTGATGTGGTTTGTGGATAATATTGACGAGGTGTATGCAGAACTGCAAGACCGCAAAATTGAGATAGCCGATAGTTTAAAAACTCATCCATATGGTTTAAGGGAATTTGCCTTTATTGATATCAACGGGTATTATATCAGGGTAGCAGAAGGGCTTGAGGAATAATAGTTGCCCTGGCGTAAAGTTGCTGTAGTAAGGTCATCGTATTATCTAAACACTCATTTTTTCAAGTCGTTTTTAGTGATATACATCCATAAAGGTTCAAAATCTTTTGCCGATCTGTATAGGTACAAAATATCGGGATTTTTTATCTTTGAAATAGTTGTGTCTGGCTTTATAACGCCAAATTTAAAATAATTGGCGGTTGAGGTTTTAAACCTGATAGTGTCGTTAATAAGAGCGTAATTACCGCTAACTTTATCAACACCGAAACAAATACTTTTAACATAAAAACTCATATCCTTTTTCAGCTTAATATAGCTCTGACAGCCTGCAACCCCCTCCCTATTTGCCAGCAATACGTCTTTGCTTTCCATTTTTTCAAAATCTATAATTCCGTAAGGTTGTGCAATTATGCATCCCAGCAAAATAGCTATGCAGAGCATGGAGTAAATTCTTGGCTTATCGCTAAATTTTTCTTTTATGGTTAAATAAAGTTGCCTAAACCAAAGTATAGCCATAATTGGCATCGAAATAATGAGCACAAAAAGTAGCGGAAACATCAGTAAACCGAGTGATCCTTCCCAAAAATAAGTAGTATTTATTCCTAAAAAGCAGACGGCAGCGCAAGTGAGCAGACCTTTATTTTTAATCATGACCAGGTTTTGATATCGCTAAATATACATAGTAT
>NZ_JBFUKF010000196.1:0-9801 GCF_056400985.1 Mucilaginibacter sp. P4_G9
GGATGTATCTGTAAACAGCCAGATCGGGGCTGGAGCAAATAAATTCAATACCGCTTTGACGCTGATCAAAAATGGTGATCAGTATGGTACCGATAATCCGGTATTCCTGATTAAGCACAGTGGCAACGGTAGTAATGTATTTGCCGGAGTTGGCTCAGATCTGGGAATAATCAGAATCCAGGGGTTCAACACAACTGTGGCCAATAAGGCTATAAATTCAAATGATAATTTTTATGTCTTTACCAATGGTACGGTGGGTATTAATACCAATTCTATACCGACCGGCTATCAACTTGCCGTAAACGGCAGCGCGATGGTAAATGGCAATATAAAAGCAGTATTAGAGCCAGTTTTCCCAACTAAGAATAATGTTAGTATTACCAATCTTGGCTTTTCTGGGCCTACGGGGGCACTAAACTGGGCAATAAGGGGCGTATATCAATACGGGGGTGGGGTTAATTTCAATGCGGATGGGGGAGATTTAGATATTATTAAATCATTAGATGGCAATACGATTTTGGGTACCAAATCTGATGGAACCGCATTGGGTAATGTTGGCATAGGTACAATAGATCCCAAAGGTTATAAACTTGCCGTAAATGGCAGCGCCATAGCAACCTCCATGACCGTGAAGCTTTACGCYAACTGGCCCGACTACGTTTTCAAAAAAGAYTACCAACTCCCATCCCTCACCGATGTAAAAACCTACATCGATCAAAACCARCAYTTRCCGGATATGCCATCTGAAGCGGAGGTTGCCAAARAYGGRTTGAAYYTGGGCGAAATGAATAAGCTGCTGGTTAAAAAGGTGGARGAATTGACTTTGTATTTGATTGAGAAGGATAAGGAAAAAAAGGAGCAGGAAGCTATTAATCAAAAAAATGAAGAACAAATAAACCAGTTAAAAAAGCAACTGGAAATATTGGCAACACGCTTAAATGAAAAACATGATGAAAAAAGATAAAAGAAAATACCTGAAATTATGCATTTGGGTGGTCATTTTTCAAATTCCTTGTGCTCTTTTTGCACAGGTAGACCCCGCATTGGAAAGTCTTCGTAACATAGTTCCCCCATCTCCAAATGCGTCCAGCCTGGGTAAGTATTCAGAGTGGCCGGTTAGTTTATATACCGGCCTGCCCAATATAAGTGTCCCGATTTACGAGTTAAATGGCAGAAACATCAAAGTACCTATTGATATTTCTTATCATGCTTCGGGCAACCGGGTTGGCGATATTGCATCATGGGTGGGCTTGGGGTGGGCGCTGAATGCCGGAGGAGTCATCAGCAGATCTGTAAGGGGACTGCCGGATGAAGATAGTTACTTTTCATATGCAAGTAGGTATACCGACCCCAATAATTTTCAATCTACGTCTACCATTACAAATGGAGCTACTATGCACCGGGTAGACGCGGCTAACCTGAACGGCGACAGCCAACAGGATGTTTATACGCTTAGTGCTATGGGAAAATCATACCGCCTGCTTTTAAAAGCAGACGGTACTGTCACCACTATGCCTTATAGCAATGTAAGAGTAACTTACGCTATACCAAACTCATGGAGGGTAACGCTGGAGGATGGCACCCAGCTTTTATTTGGGGGCAGCAATAGTTTTTGTGAAATCAACACAACCACATTTGGGGCAGCGGCAGGTGGAATTCAATATAATTCTTCCTGGTACCTGCAATCTATTACCTCTCCATCCGGCGAAGTGGTGAATTTTACCTACAGCGGTACAACAATTACCCAGGATACGCATGTTACAGAAAGTGATGCTATTCAATATAAAACCGGTGACAATGGCAATGTTTGCAGCATTTTAACAAACTTTTCGTTGTCGTCAAAAGCCGACTATCAATTCGTCACCCAACTTTCATTAACAAGGATAGAATCAGATCTGACCCGCATCGAGTTTGTTCCCCAGACTTCGTCCAGGAGTGATTTAAAAGACGGCACAGCCCTATCCGAGATAAAAATATTTTCTAAGCAAGCTAATAAATATATTGATGACTACCTGTTTAACTACACCTATTCGCAAGCTGTAAACAGCGTAGAGTATAACGGCAATCCGGCAGACTCCAGTTATTTCCATAAACGGCTAAGACTACTTAGCCTGAAAAGACAAGCCCCGGGCAATACAACTTTTCAATTATGGTCTTTTCAATATAACCCTCAAAATCTGCCTTCAAGAAGATCATTCGCACAAGACCACCTGGGCTTTTTTAATGGTGCTGTACAAAATTCCACCTTGCTTCCTCCGGTAGTTTTTACGCTTCCGCAATCAACATTCTGGACATCATCCACCCAGTACCAAACCGGTTTTACACCAAGTACCAATCATTTGTTAGGAGCGTCAAAGGTTTTTAATGGTAATTATATGCAGGCCGAGATGTTAACTCAAATCACTTACCCTACCGGTGGTTACACCAAATTTAATTATGAGCCCAACAGCCTTACAACAAATACCGAGCAATTTTCCACAACATCGATACCTGGTCAGCTATACATAACCTATAATCAAACTCCCTTTGTAAATTCAAAAAGCACCAGTTTTACGATAACCAAACCTCAATACGTACAGATTGTACTTGCAAGCAGTATCAGTTCGGGCATTCTTGCTGATTTCCCTTCTGCCAGGGTATACGCCCAGGTTTTGAATTCGTCAGGCACTGTTTTAGGCTCGTTAACAACCAGCGGCAATACCTATTTTACTTTATTAACGGCAGGAACATATACATTCAAAATATATACAAACGTAGCAAGCGATGAATTTACCTCCGCTAACGATAATGTAAATATAAACGCGTCTTTAACTTATAGTAAATCGTTAGGATCGCTGCCCTTTACACAGATGGTTGGCGGCTTAAGGGTAAAAAGCATCATTAACTATGATGGTGTAAATGCAACACCGATAAATGACCGGTACTTTACCTATGAAAATGGGTTTGTAATCAATCCTATAGATTCGTTGAATGACTACGTCACTACGCAAAATAGTAATACAACCAATACCTCTACAGGCGAGAATTGTCTTTTTACTAAGGTTATTAGAAATTCATCTACCAAATTCGCCCTGGGATCTATACAGGGAGGGGCAATAGGCTATGGAAAAGTAACTACAACTTACGGACCTACAGGGGGCAACGGAAAAACAATTTCATACTTTAGTAACGTTGCTGATAATGGTACGGTAAACGCCAAAAATTACCCTTATCCGCCCACTGATCCACGTGAGTGGCGAAGGGGGTTGTTGCTGGCACAGTCTGATTATAATGTCACGCAAAAAGTAAAGCAGCTTTACAATAGTTACTCATTCATTTTTAAAACGCAGGTAATTAATTTTGCCGCCGGATATGCTACAGTTTTTACCCCGCTGTGCACTCAACTTGTGGCTAATGATTGTGGCTTAATTGCTCCGCCATTTAATATTTCTTCAGAACAGGTACTGCACGATAGTTCAACTGAAACCATATATAATACCACCGGCCCCGATTCGGTAACAACAGTAACCAATTATTATTATGATAATGCAGCCAATTGCCAGCCTACACGTATGGTACAGGTTAATAGTAAAAGAGATACCCTAAAAACATATAACAGGACCGCGTTGGAAAAGGCGACGATCAATAGCAGTATCCCGCTCACCGCCGCTGCTTCGGTTGCTATTGATACCATGTTGGCCAGAAATATGGTAGGAATATACCTGGAAACGGAAAAATATAAAAACCAGTCGCTCACGGGCAAGCTGCTTGTTAATTATAATTTGTTCAGTAATCATGTGCTGCAAAAGGAAGTACTTAGCCAGGATGGAATAAATGCGATTCAGAGTAGGATGATGATTAATGGATATGATGTTTATGGCAATATATTACAACAGCAAAAAACAGGCGGGCCATCTATTTCCTACAAATGGGGTTATAACAGTCAATACCCCATAGCTGAATGCAAAAATGCCGCCAGTACCGAATTCTATTACGAAGGTTATGAAGAAAGTACAGCTACAGGCGTAATCACCGGTACCTCCCATACAGGTTTGAAATATACCACCAATGCTGCTGTGAGCTGGACGCGGCCTAATACCCGTAATTATGTGATTAGTTATTGGTATCGTAGCGGAGGTATTTGGATGTACAAGCCGGAACAAGCCTATACAGGAAGCTCTTTTACATTAACGGTAGCTGGTGCTGATGCTGCTTATGATGATGTAAGGATTTATCCTGCCGATGCTCAGATGACAACTTATACCTACGATCCGTTGATAGGCGCTACCAGTGCCACCGATGCTAAAGGCCAGACCGCTTATTACGAATATGACGGATTCCAGCGGCTGATCAACATTAAGGATAAGGACGGCAACATTGTAAAACATACGGACTATCATTACCAGGGACAATAAACCGATACGGAAACCTTAAACAACCTCAATATGGCCATTACCCATATCACTATAAAACCAAGGCTAAAGCAACTTTGTTTAGCTTTAAGCCTTATGCTTTGGGCTTTAAGCCCCCGGGCACAAACGTATGTAAGCGCACCCATGACAGGAACCCCGGCGGCAGGCTCATACTATAGTAATACCAGCATTACGCTAAACCCTACTTTCAGCTTTGCGGCAGGCACAGGCAGCAGCCTGGTTTTATATATTGTAAATCCCGATTGCGTGCCCCAAACAACGGCTTTAAGTGCCAATCAAAACTATATATTAACCTCGGTACCGCGTATTGGCGGTATTACTACAGTAGCCGGCCTTGCAGGTCGCAGCACCTGCGAACTGATGCAAACGGTACAATACTTTGATGGCCTGGGCCGTCCGTTGCAAACCGTGCAGGTTAAAGGCTCAACAACCCTTAAAGATGTGGTACAGCCCGTAGCCTATGATGCCTATGGCCGCGAAGCACAAAAATACCTGCCGTATGCGGCAACTACAGCTGATGGCAGCTACAAAACTGATGCACTTACTACCGGTATAAATAATTTTTATAACCCCGGCGGCAGCGGTGCAAGTGGCGCGCAGCAAAATAACGGGATTGTTTTTAACCCCAAACCCTATGCAATCACCAATTTTGAGCCCTCACCACTGAACCGTGTAACTGAGCAAGGCGCCCCGGGAACAGACTGGCAGCCGGTAGCGGGTGCCAGCACCGGGCACACCCTAAAAATGGTTTACACCAACAATAACCTCAATGCCTTTAGCGGAGCAGATACGGCAGTAAGCATGCGGGTGATGCTTTATAACGCGACCATCAACACCAACCAGAGCCGCACGCTTACGCTGGGCAATATTTCAGGTAATTATTACCTGGGCGGCCAGTTGTATGTAACAGTAAGCAAAGACGAGAACTGGAAAAGCGGCCGCGGCGGAACCACCGAAGAATATAAAGATATAGAAGGCCATGTGGTGCTTAAACGCACGTTTAACTTTACCGCAGGCGTACTGCAAATGTTATCGACCTATTACGTGTATGACGACCTGGGCAACCTGGCCTTTGTACTGCCGCCCATGAGCAATGCCGACAATATAAAACCGGTACAAACCACGCTGGACAACTTGTGTTATCAATACCAGTATGATGAGCGAAACCGCCTGATCCAAAAAAGAATACCCGGTAAAAACTGGGAATACATTGTTTATAACCAGCTTGACCAGCCCGTAGCCACACAGGATGGCAACCAACGTTTAACTAACCAATGGGTATTTACCAAATACGACGCCATAGGCAGGGTAGTTTGGACAGGTACCTGGAATAATGGCGGAACGGTCATCAATCGACCCGACCTGCAGCTTGCGGTAAAAAACTTTACCGGTCCCTTATGGGAAAGCAGGCCTGTGGGGGGATACCCTACAAATACGGCATGGCCGATAACCGGTTTCCAGGGATCGTTATCGGTTAACTATTATGATGATTATACCGCTCCCGACCTGCCTTACGTTATTCCGGCCTCGGCAGTAAGCCAGCCCCGCGGCATGCTCACCTGTACCAAAACCTGGGTGTTTGGCAGTTCGGCGGTATTGTATACCGAGTTTTGCTACGATGGGCTGGGCCGGAATATAGAAACCTTTAAAGAGCATTACCTGGGCGGCACCACCGGACAGGCCAATCCTTCAAATTACGATGATATAGTAAATACCTTCGATTTCAATAATAATGTTACAGCCACGGTAAGGCATCATTATACTGCGGCTGGCACCAACTTAAACATTACCAATACATATGCCTATGACCACATGGGCCGTAAAATCAAAACCTATGAGCAGATAGGCAGCAGTGCAAATATATTGCTGAGCCAAACAGATTATAACGAGATAGGCCAGGCCTACGTAAAACACCTGCACAGCGAAAACAACGGCACATCATACCTGCAATCGGTTACCTATAGCTATAACGAAAGGGGATGGTTGCAGGCATCAAAAACCGATGGTAACCTGTTTAACCTCAACCTGTATTATAACCAACCTACGGATAATACCTACAGCAAGCAGTATACCGGTAATATAACCGAAATGGTTTACACCAAAACCGGGGCCGCCAATGTAGCTTTCAAATATGCCTATGATCAGTTAAACAGGTTAACAAACGGAGCCTCGACAGGAGGCAGCACCCTGGGCGAACAGCTAAGCTATGATTTGATGGGCAATATCAAAACCCTTACGCGTACGGGCTCAAACCCGGCTACATTGGTTTATACCTATTACAACAGCAATAACAGCAACCAGCTGCAAACGGTAACCAATAGCGGGGCAGCATTCCGGAGTTATGGCACATATGACGCGAATGGTAACGCCCCAGGCGATGGAGGAAGTAAAACGATCAGCTATAACCTGTTTAACCTGCCGCAAAYGGTTACCCAGAACGGTACGCAACTGGCCAGCTACATTTATGATGCCCAGGGCAATAAGCTTAGCAACCAGGGCAGCGATGGTTACTGGAACTATGTCAGCGGCGTTGTTTACCAGGGCACAACTGCCGCTAACGGTACCATACAATTTATCCAGACTGAGGAAGGCCGGGCAGTACCGAATGGCAGTTCATGGAATTATGAATATAACCTGACTGATCATTTGGGTAACGTACGGGTTTCGTTTGATAAAAACCCAACTACAGGCGCGGCCAGGCGAATACAGGAAGATGAGTATTATGCGTTCGGCTTAAGAAGAACACCGGTAGTATATGATCTTTCGAACAATAACCGTTATCTTTATAACGGGAAGGAGATTCAAACAGATTTAACCAGTCAATATGATTACGGTGCACGTTTCTACGACCCTATAATTGGTAGATGGACGACTCCAGATCCATTAGCTGGTAAGCTACCAGGTTGGTCACCTTACAACTACGTTCTTAATAACCCAATGAAGCTTTTCGATCCAGACGGAATGTTTCCTTTCCCTGTAACTGTTAGGGCTTTTGCACCGCCAGGATCATTTAAAGGGTCAGGTTTCGATGATGATAAAAGAGGGTTCTCTGCAAGTTCAAACGCAAGTTCACGTTTGTCTCAAACTACAACGATTGATCCGGCTACTGGTGAAGTTTCAGGTGGGCATGTTACGAGCACTGGTACACATTTCTTTGGTATTCCAGTTGGTAACGCAGAGAACTTTTCATCTGAAGGTTCGGTAGATAGAATAGGAATGTCTGTATCTGGTGACAATCATACCCTTTCAGTAGATGAACATCTTACTGGTTCTGATCCAGCAGGCTTAAAACTTGCACCTGACGTAATGTTGAATTCAGGGATTAGTCTAACAGAGAATGATAAGGCAGGGTATTTAGATGCTAATATTACTCTGACAGGTAAAGGCTTTCCGGCCTCTGAAGCACTAATTGGAGATACAGGTGGTAAAAACATTTTATTAACGGGTGCAGCGACCTACGGAGGATTAACCGATTTGATTAAAAATGATCCAAAGCAGGTTGCATCAATTGGTGTGCGAATATCTATCGATGGAAAAGGTAACTTTACAGGTGTAACCTATAATGGTAAAAACTATTCTGTAGCCGACTGGAATAAAGCCCAACAAGCAGCACCAGCAGGGCCACACCATAATTACTCAAAGCAAAATATACAAGGACAAACCGAACAATGAAACGACCAACCTACACTATAGTTAATGTCATTTATCAAATTATAATATGCTGGCTCCTGGTTATATTGAACGCATTTTATAACGACTTGCTCATTCCCGAAAGTTTAGCACATTCATCTGCGAGGCTTGGGCTGAAGATACTTTTAGCAGTGGCAGAAGGAGTCATACTAATAGCGGCGGCTTATGCAGGCAATCGAGTGTCTTTAAGTGATAAGGATGATAAAGTAACCCAAAAGAACATTGCAAATAGAACTGGCATAGTTCAATTAATCATCACAGTGTGCTTTATGTTAGTTGTGATATTAAAAGGTTAGTCCGAATAAAAAAGAAAGATAAATGTAACGAACAAAGCCCTTCGCGGGTGCACGCGTGTCGCGTGTACCCCGCTGACAGGTGAACGCCACGCTAAGTATTGAATTTGCAAATCCCGGATGTTTTTTTCATCCGGGATTTTGTATTTTTAACGTATGACCCGCAATTATAAATTCATAAATCCCGGAAAGAATATATTTTGTAAGTTTTGCAACTGTTTTTGAGTAGACGTTTTTGTAAGGCTGCAATATTTTGATTGCCTAACGCAGTACTGTCCTAAAGGCATGGCGTATACTTAGCATGCGGGTCACAAGGCTGGAGCCTTGCGACAGCGGGGCTGTATGCATCTAAGAATACTCTTAAATACGAAAGTTTTAATTTTAGTACTATTGCACCACAATCATTCGGGAAGACGCAATGGTTCGGCAGAAGGGCGTTGCAGATTACAGAGGGCTTTCAAAAGAATTTGGGGCCGTGGTCTAATCAGGTTATCCCCATGGGAACGAACATAAAAATAGGAATAGTCGGGCCGCAGCCGGGGTTGGGCGTAGGAACATGGCTTCAAATATACACACCAAAAGCAGTACCCTTTAAAAGATAACTACCATGATAAAAGAGACAGTATCCGGGATAGAACTAACAATAAAAGACCCCAATGAAATTATGGGCATGGGCGGCCCGTATGTGGCCGATATATACATTGGGGAAAAACTGATCTCCAACGATTGCATCGCTGGCAATTTTGTCTTCAAGGAGGATTCCAGGCTCCTGTTTTTTGTAAAGCATCACCTTGTAGGCTATTACCACTATTTTACCATTAATTTTTACAAGGTTGACGACGGTACGGTTTGTCAATTTTCCAAAGAGTTTGACATGGTTTATATCAAGCAATTTATAGGCCCTAACGAGCTTGAGATATTTCACGCATTCCACGATGAAAGCATGTCATCCAGGCTGGTTTTTAACCTTAATGATGAAGACTTTGAACAGGTCTGAGTCCTCGACTTGTACGTGTCATCAATCGTGAACAAACGGGCTTCCTTGTGGGGCGGACGCAACTCTGGCCAATTTCACCGCAAGGGATCGGTTATAAATCTACCCAGCTACCGCAAGGGCTTCTGATCGCTACCGCAGGCCTCCTGGCCTGTGGTCCGCATGCTAAGTATTGAATATGCAAATCCCGGATGTTAGTTATCATCCGGGATTTTGTATTTTTAACGTATGAGCCACAATTATAAATTTATAAATTCAGAAATCCTGAAGGATTATATTTTGTAAGTTTCGCAACTGTTTTTTGGATGAATGTTTTTGTAAGGCTGCAATATTTTGATTGCCTAACGCAGTACTGTCCTAAAGGCAAGGCGTATACTTAGCATGCGGGTCACAAGGCTGGAGCCTTGCGACA
>NZ_JBFUKF010000197.1:0-9731 GCF_056400985.1 Mucilaginibacter sp. P4_G9
CATCATTAGCATCCGGCATGATGTGATGTTTACATGTTCCAGTAATTGAATGTACATAATGATATCAAAGTCGCTTAAAATAGTCATAGGCGGCTTTTCATCCAGACAAAACTGGTCTTTAACGATAGCTTTTAAAGGGTTGCAATTTTTGTCGGAAGGTATTTCGTTCATGTAGATGTAAACCTCATCCATTCGGATTATTTGTTTTTTTATATCGTCCCAAAATTCATTTATAGCCAGTTTTAAATTGTTAAATGAAGCCAGGTTAATAATGTGCCCAAGGTTGTTATTCAGGTAGCACTTGCCAAAGTATAACCGGTTAAGATTATGAATGAATACCTGCTTTAACAGATGAGGCTCTAAGGTATTATGGGTATTATTATTCATGTTATAATAATTGAAACTTTATTAAGAATAAGGAGTGCATTACAATTAACCAGTATATAGGGTACACTAAGAAGCATGTAAGTTTTATTTTGTTTTAATGTGTACGGATAAACTAACTTTGCCCACTGATAAGTACAGTTATGAAATATAAATTAGGCGATTTTGTAAGGTTTGTTGATGAAAAAATGGAAGGTTTTATAACCCGTATCATCGACGACCAGATGATTGGCGTTACCGGCGAGGACGAGTTTGAGATTCCTGTGCTGGCGAGTAAAGTTACCACTGTACACGGCTACGAGCCTGCCGGGTCAAAAAAAAATGCGGTTGCTGAGGAAAAACCAGTTGATTTATCGCAGTTTGATAAAAAAGGCATTTATGTTGGTGTTGTTGCGGACGCAAAGGCGCAGTCGGTAGTACATTTTCATTTGGTGAATACTACATCGTTCCAATTGCTTGCTGCGTTCAGTACCGAAAAGCAGCAGGTGTTTAAAGGTGAGTTTTCCGGGGTAATAGCGCCGCGGTCATCAGAAAATATCTATTCTGCCCAACTGGCCGATCTGCAGCTATGGCCCACGTTTATTTTTCATATTATTTATAATACGAAGCAAAATATTGAACCACCTGCACCGTTGGTAGTGAAAGAAAAATTTAAGGCGAAAGATTTTTCGACAACAAAAAAACAGGTGCCTTTATTAAACCAACCAGGCTGGATCATCAGGCTCGATGAACCGGAGTTGGTGATAGACGCTCAAAAACTGAAGGAAAGCTTTTTTAAGCCCGCTGAAGAAAAAGTTGTATTTGAAAAACCGGTAAGCGAGGTTGACCTGCATATTGAAAAACTGCGGGACGACTACCAGTTTTTGCAGAGCAGCGAAATGCTGTCTATCCAGCTGGCCCATTTTCATAAAGCCCTTGATGCCGCTATTGTACACCAACTACCCGATATAACTTTTATACACGGTGCCGGTAATGGTACGTTACGGCACGAACTGCAAAAAGTATTAAGTAAACACCCTAAAGTACAAACCTTTATGGATGCAAGGAAAGAGAAGTTTGGTTATGGGGCAACCAAGGTAATGTTGAAATAGAAACATAAAATTAGGCAAGGCGAAATAATCTTCTTATGCAAGGCACTTCCTTTGCATAGGGAGATGGTTTTTTGCCTTAATATGTGTATGTAATTACTACAACGTATCCGGGTTGGGGATAAAATTCATAAACGCCTGGAATTTGGCATAGTAGTTTTGCATGTTAAGCTGGTAATAATAGGCACCGCGTTTGGAGCCGGCTTTATCCTTATCCGCCAGTTTAATAAGTAGCCCTGTAGCCAGTACACGCTTGCTGAAGTTACGTTTATCGATCGTGGTATTAAAAACACTTTCGTACAGGATCTGTAGCTGGGGAATGGTGAATTTGGTAGGTAAAAGCTCAAACAGGATAGGATGCATAGCCGCTTTGTAACGGATGCGCTTACGGGCCTGCTCTACCATTTCCTGTTGATCAAATATCAGTTTTGGAACCCGCTTAAGCTGGAACCATTCGGCATGGTAGTCGGCGCTTATTTGTGTTTCGTATTTATGGATATCTATCAGGGCGAAATAGGCAACCGATACAGTACGCTCCAAGGGGTCTCGGTTGGGGTCGCCAAAGGAGTATAATTGTTCAAGGTACACGCCTTCCAGGCCGGTTAATTGCTTTAAAATGCGGTTAGCAGCCTGGTCTAAACTTTCATCGTTCTGCACAAAACCGCCCATCAAACTCCAGTTGCCTTTTTCGGGCTGAAAGCCCCTTTTTATCAATAATATTTTTAGAACCTCCCCATCAAAGCCAAAAATTATGCAATCTACCGCTAATAATAACCTGGTTTGTTTGGAATACTTAAGCATTTTTCACTTTGAACTTTTGTTATAAAAACAAATATAAAATAACATTTGATATATGTGAACTAAATGAAAAATGTAAGAACAATCTGGTACATGAATGTAAACAACCGGGAACATTTGTTGTGTTTTAATAACACTTATATGCAGTTTAATGCACTTTTATCTAAAATGAGTTTTCCCGGTATTAATATTTGTATACCAGGGAAAAATATTTAACTGATTCGAAAAAAAATATTGAAATATTCGAGGCAAAATCAATGTGTCTTTTTTGCAAAATCAACAGCGATTTCACCGATTTTTCAATGATGATTTCACCGATTTTGATAGCTAATTGGTTCTTATCATTTTCAAATCTTCAAATCACCAAATCTTCAAATCAACAAATTATTTTCCTACTTTGCCTTCCTGATATAAATACTGCCAAAGGTGGTTTTCATCATGATCTCGGGACCACCGCCTGCTATTTTGCCGTATACCCAGTCGTCAATTTTAAGGCTGTACATACCGTCCTTATTGCTGCGGGTAACGTTGGGTTTATGCTGATCGGTTACTACGTCAAAATCGGTAAAGATGTCGCTACGGTCGGATTTTAGCTTCACGTTGGCTTTCAGACCGGCGGGAAAGGTTACATCAATTTTCCCGTTCAAGGTAGAGAAAGCCATGGCTGCCTTCGGATCGATAGACCTGAAGCTAACGATTACCGGACCGTTTACCGTAGTGGCCACTACCGAGCCTGATATATCGGTTAACTTGATGCTTCCGTTCACGTTGCTTACTTCCAGCTCGCCATCAAGATTACTGCCGGTAATATCGCCCCCGTTTACGGTTGATATTTTAAACGTACCTGCAGATTTTGGAACCTTGATAGTGAGATTAACAGATTTACCCATGCTGCTGTGTACATTAACCTGGTTGTTTTTTTCATCGGCGCTGATATCCATACCGTTGCTGTTTAAACGGCGCATGCCGCTTATCTTTTCTTTTTCTTTCTCACGCTCTTTCCGCTTTTCATCAATCTGCCCTTCAACCATAATGGTTTTGCCGTCGTAGCCGGTTACTGTTATCGAGCCATCTATCAAACCTACATTTAGTTTATAGGGTTTACCCGGGTCGCTCAGCGGAACAACCAGTTGCTCCTGCGCCCATAAACGGGTGGTTAATAGTATGGCTGCTGTAAATACACTTAAAATCTTTATCGTTTTCATGTTACCTTTATTATTGCTGTTTTTTGATATAAATATTCCCGTTAAGGGTTTCAAATTTGAAGAGTTTACCGCCCGAGCCGATGCGTACATCGGAGTTCGAACTCATTTTATAGGTAGTACCTGCACCATTTTTTGCTTCGGTTTTTACAACCTTACTGGGCATTACCTCGGCATCAGGGAAATCGGTAAAGAACTGGCCGTTCATGCTTTTGAAGGATAGATCTGCCGATAGATTGGCGGGATAGGTAATATTCATCTGCCCGTTAATGGTATGGTATGATGACTCGCCGGGAGGCACAGCCAGGTAGTTCACTGTTACCGGGCCATTTACGGTACGCGCAACGGTAGTTCCCTTTGCGTTGATGATCTCTAAAGAACCATTTACATTATTAACTTTCAATGAACCGTAAACATCCTTAACCGTAACATGACCATCGTTCACTGTTGAAACAGCAAGGCTCATATTAAAAGGCACTTTGATGGTGTATTCCAGTTGTACTATGTAATTTCGATGGTGCTCTTTGTCATTACGGTCCCAATTGTGTGGGCGGGTATCGTATGGTTCGGCAGTATAAGCTATTACGCTATCTGCTTTTTGGTCAAAGCCAAGTTTAAATTCTTTTTTGGCCATATCAACATCGGCCTGGGTTTTACCTTTAATAGTTTGGTCAATTTCCATCAACACCTTATCGCCTGCGTAACCCTCTACATTAATGCTTCCCCAAATGTTGTACACAACCACTATACCTTTGCCAAAAGTAAATTGCTTGCTGATGTGCTCCTTATATTCCTGGCCTTGTGCCAGTGTTTGGGCAAAGCAAAGCCCCAGCGCCGTAAAAACGGTGATCAATGTTGTTTTCATAAAATGGTTTTTCTTTTTTAAATGAGTTGTGTTATGGTTTGCCTTATCTTGTCTTTTACACCAGGATTCAGGTCCTTTTGTTTTAATAGTTGTTTAAATGAATTTACCGATCCTTTTTCCTGCAGCTTAAGCATCACATCTGCAATTGCCGACTGCATCAGCGGCGAATCCTGCTGAATGATAGATTGAATGAGCCCCTGCCTTACTTCCGGGTGCGCGGCCAGGTGGGTTAGGGCATCCAGCGTACTTAAACGTACATTCACATTTGGGTCGTTGTTCAGCGTGGCAAATAAGGCGTCAATCACTTCCTTATCGGCATGCCTGATCTCGCTGGTATAGCTCACCCCCCTGATACGCTCAGATGCCGAAGGATTTTCCAGCAGGGCCAGCATCATGGTTTGCTTCAGCTCATGTACCTGCGCGGTAAGGGCCTGTAACTGTTCATCCTGCTTACCGGCAGTGCTGGTGCCGAAAACCAGGAACCCGCATCCAAAACCGATGAACACGATAAGCAAACTGTAAGCCAGCGGCCAGCGTGGCTGCCATTGCCATAAACGGGCCAGCTGATCTTTAATACTGAATGCCTCTTTTTTCTCCTCAATCGATTCCCTATAGGTATCCAGCATCGCCTTAAACTTTACGGGGATATGGGCGCTGGGTTGGGGAACTTCTATACCGTCCATTAAATCCCAAACCTGCTGTATGGCGGTAAGTTCCTGTAGGCAGCCTTCGCAACCTGTTATGTGCTTTTCAAATTCTTCACGCTCAGCAGCGCTTAGCTGCTTGCTTATATAGCCGCTAAATTTTTCCTCGTATTGCTCACAATTCATCTTCATCCTGTTTAAGCTTCCATCCTGGTATAAATATCCTTTAATTCCTGCATGGCTCTAAAGGCACGTACTTTGGCGGCCCCTTCGGTTATGCCTAAAATTTGTCCTATCTCCTGGTATTTCAGTTCCTGGAAACGGCTAAGTGTTAATATTTCCCGGTTATCATCGCTTAGTTTTTTCATCGCCGTGTATAGGCCGGTATTAGCCTGCTTTTTTTCCAGGTGCTCATCGGCGCTGGCGCCGCCGGGCAGCCTGTCGGCCATTTCAGCAACATCATAATGCGCTCCCTGTACTTTGCCCTTCTTTTTAACCTCATCCTTCAGTACATTGCGTGCTATCTGGTACATCCAGGCCATAAACTCACCTTCGCCGGTAAAACTGTTACGGTACCGAAGCATTTTATAAAACACGGTTTGCACCATATCCTCGCTGGCCTCGCGATGATAGGTCATGTGGAACAGGAAGCCATACAGCGAACGGTAATGCCTTTCGAACAGCAAACCCATCCTTTCCAGATCTCCGGCTTTTACCCGGAGCATGATCGTATTATCACTTAATGCGTTCAAAAAAGACTCGGTCGGTTTAATTTATATATTGGAGAYAGCAGGAAAATAAAATGGTTACAGGAAATTAGAAAAAAATCGTGGATTTTTTTGATAAAGGATTTTTGGACAAAAGACAAAGGACGTTCGGACGAAGGACAAAAGAAGGCAAACACATCTTTTGTCCTTCGTCCGAAAGTCTGAAAGTCCTTTGTCCGAAAGTCCTTCGTCCGAAAGTCCGAAAGTCCTTCGTCCGAAAGTCCMAAAATCTTTGCTGCGTCATCTATTCTGAATATATTTAACCTCATGCAAATACACCAGCAAATTCTTCGCCTGCGGGAGCGCAAACGGGGCTTTCATTTAATTACTGCCGAAGTTTTACAGGCCATACCGCAAATAGCGGGCATGCGTGTGGGGATGATGCAGGTTTTTATCCAGCATACTTCGGCAKCGCTTACTATAAATGAAAATGCCGACCCAACCGTTCGACTTGATTTTGAAATGTATTTTAATAAGGCTGTGCCCGAAAACGACCCCGATTACCGCCACGATGATGAGGGGTCTGACGATATGCCGGCTCATTTAAAGGCAGCTATGCTGGGTAGTTCGGTAATGGTGCCTATCCGCAATGGTCGCCCTGCCTTTGGTACCTGGCAGGGTATTTACCTGTGCGAGCATAGAAATTATGGCGGCAGCCGCGACCTGGTTATTACCGCCTGGGGCGAGTAGGGTATAAGTTATAAATCACGCAGGCATCGCCCGGCTTATTATAAATGTTTGAGATTTTCACGATTCAAAATATTCCACAGGTTCCAGGTCATTCAATTCCTCATCGGTAAATAACCTGGAGCGGATAATAAACCTGATCCCCATCGGGATTTCGATGGAGAAGCTGGATCCCCTGCCTGGAGTAACATCAAGGGTAAGGTGCGTATGCCGCCAGTATTCAAACTGATCTATGCTCATAAAAAATTCGCAGGCTGCTACTTCGCCAATTTTTACATCGCTGCTACCAATTTTAAAGTCGCCCTTTTCAAAACACATAGGCGACGAGCCATCACAACACCCTCCGCTTTGATGAAACATCAGCGGTCCAAATTTGGCCTTTAGCTCAGCTATCACCTTTTCGGCTTCGGGGGTAATGGAAACTCTTTTGGTCATAGTAAGTATGTTTATAAGAATAATTCTTTTTTTGCGAGGGGATGGTTGGCTTGCAAAATAGCAGTGGGTATATTCTGCGCTATAAAAAACATACCCGCTGCACTTTTTAATAGGGGGTATTAATCTTTACTTTTTTAGACAGCCTCTTGGGTATTAAAAGGCGCTGCAATTACCCAATACAATTGCAGCAGCCTTAGCTTACCGGGCCTAAAAGAAGCCCAGTTTGTTCTTATCATATGAGATCAGCATATTCTTTGTCTGGCGGTAATAGTTCAGCATCATTTTATGATTTTCTCTGCCGAAACCTGATTTTTTATACCCGCCGAATGGTGCATGTGCCGGGTAAGCGTGGTAGCAGTTAACCCAAACGCGGCCTGCCTGTATAGCACGTGGTACCTGGTAAATTTCGTGCGCGTCGCGGGTCCAAACACCGGCGCCTAAACCGTAAAGGGTATCGTTAGCTATTGCAATAGCCTCGTCAACCGTTTTAAAGGTGGTAACAGATACTACCGGGCCAAAAATTTCTTCCTGGAAAATGCGCATTTTATTGTGCCCTTTAAATATGGTTGGTGTAATGTAATACCCGTTTGCCAGGTCGCCGTCAAGCTTTTGTACGTCACCGCCGGTCAGTACTTCAGCACCTTCTTTTTTGCCGATGTCCAGGTAGCTCAGGATCTTTTCGTATTGATCGTTTGATGCCTGCGCGCCCATCATGGTGGTTGAATCCAAAGGATCGCCCATTTTTATGGCTTTGGTGCGGGCGATAACGCGCTCCATAAATTTATCATAAATATTTTCGTGTACCAGCATGCGCGATGGGCAGGTACAAACTTCGCCCTGGTTTAAGGCAAATAGTACTGCGCCTTCCACAGCCTTATCAAAAAACGCATCATCGGCATCGCCTACAGATTCAAAGAAAATATTTGGCGATTTACCGCCAAGCTCCATCGTAACCGGGATCAGGTTTTCTGATGCGTATTGCATGATCAGTCTGCCGGTTGTAGTTTCGCCGGTAAAGGCAACCTTGCTGATGCGCGGGTTAGTAGCTAATGGCTTACCGGCTTCGGGCCCAAAACCGGTAACAATGTTTAACACGCCCGGCGGCAGGATGTCGCCTATCAGTTCCATCAACACCATAATACTGGTTGGTGTTTGCTCGGCAGGTTTTACAACCACGCAACAACCGGCAGCCAGTGCAGGCGCTATTTTCCAGGTGGCCATTAATAAAGGAAAGTTCCATGGGATAATTTGCCCTACAACGCCAAGCGGTTCCTGCAGGTTGATGCTTACAGTAAACTCATCATGTTCAGATATGCTGCTTTCTTCGGCACGTATGGCACCGGCAAAGTACCTGAAATGATCAACCACCAGCGGCAAATCGGCAGCCATAGTTTCACGGATAGCCTTGCCGTTATCAATAGTTTCTACCGTGGCCAGGTAACTCAGGTTGTCTTCAATTACCTGCGCTATTTTTAACAGCAGGTTACTACGCAAAGTTGCTGCGGTTTTGCTCCAGGTTTTAAATGCCGCTGTGGCGGCATCAACTGCTGCCTCAATATCTTCTTTGGTTGATCGCGCAGCCCTGGTAAAAACCTTACCGTCAATAGGCGAAATATTATCAAAATATTCTCCTTTAACGGGCGGAACAAATTTACCGCCAATAAAATTGTCGTACTTATCCTTAAATGATGGTCTTTGCGTTATACTCATAGTGGTTTTTGTTTTTTAATTGGTATAGCTAAGGTAGCAACCGATAATATCAATCATTTGCACAATGCTATCAATTGGGTGCATTATAGTTTCAATTTAAAATTGAATTATAAAGTATCGTTAACTATACCTAACTTGTTTTAAATTAAGCCAATTATGAATGAGAGAAACCTGGTATCTCCGTTTGCCCTAAGCGACAAAAGGGAGCTACAAACGCTTGTAGAAAACCGTAAGGCTTATACTTTGAACCACTGCGAGCTTAATATTTACGAAACTTACCAGCGCAGCGAGCTTGTGCCCCTAACTTTTAGCGACCTGGTGATCACCAGCATGCTGCGGGGCAAAAAAGTAATGCACCTGTTTGATAAGCCAGGCTTTGATTATTTGCCCGGCGAAACCGTAATTGTTCCGCCCAATGTTACCATGACCATTGATTTTCCGGAAGCATCTGAGCTTAACCCGGCGCAATGTACGGCACTGGCTATAAACCACCAGGAGATACAAAGTACGCTTGATTTTTTGAACGAGAATTACCCGCGTGCCAATAATGATAAATGGCAGCTTAATTATCAGCAGTTTCATTTTTTTAATAA
This sequence comes from Mucilaginibacter sp. P4_G9, assembly GCF_056400985.1. NCBI lineage: Bacteria > Pseudomonadati > Bacteroidota > Sphingobacteriia > Sphingobacteriales > Sphingobacteriaceae > Mucilaginibacter > Mucilaginibacter sp. P4_G9. The sequence goes on from NZ_JBFUKF010000197.1 coordinate 9,174, forward strand.
CCATGAGCTGGCGCAACTTATTAACAAGCTCATCAGCATAAGTACCGGCGATGTGCTCACTAAAGATGTACTGGCCAACCTAACCCTCAAGGAGTTGCTCATCCGCATTATGCAGATGCAAAACCTGCACCATATAAAAGAGAACCTGCAGCAGCTGTCTGCCGGTAACCGTTTTGCCTACATTTTGCAATACATTAAAAGTCACCTTACCGAAAAACTGAACATTGATGCCCTTAGCCAAATGGCCTACATGAGCAAGGCCAGTTTCTTTAGGGCCTTTAAGCATGAAATGGGCATATCGCCGGTTGATTTTATTATTAAGGAACGGATAGAATTTGCCAAGCAGCTTTTACGAAACCCTTACTGCAGCATTGCCGATGCCTGTTTTAAAGCAGGTTTTAATAACCAGCACTATTTTAGCCGCGCTTTCAGAAAAATTGCAGGCACCACACCAAGTTTATATAAAGCCGGCATATTGAAAATTGTTAATTAAGATTTTTTTTAGACAAAGGACTTTCAGACTTTCGGACAAAGGATTTTTGGAGCAAGGACAAAGGA
>NZ_JBFUKF010000198.1:0-9677 GCF_056400985.1 Mucilaginibacter sp. P4_G9
CTCTTATTACAGTTATATCTTTATTCTCCTGTAAAAAAACGAAGAATCCGGACCCGCAACTAACAGTTAGCGTACCCACCATAACTTTTACGGGTGACGGGGGGACCCAGGACCTATCCGTTTCAGCTAATGCCGATYGGAGCATCAGCAATCCTGCTTATTCGTGGTTGCAAATAAATACAACAACAGGCAAAAGCGGCAGCACTGTTATTCAGTTAACAACATTATCGGAAAATGGTACAGGGGCAAGCCGCTCTGGTGTTTTATTTATAAATTGTTCCAACGGCCAGGCAAGAAGGGTGACGGTTACCCAGGCCCCCAACTTATATCCAGGCTATAATACATCGCCCATAGCGCCAGACATGACTGGAATGAGCAGTAATGCCGTGCAACTGGCAGCAAAAATGCGTACGGGAATGGGAATAAATTTTGGCAATACCATGGAATCATACCCAGACGAAGGTGTTTGGGTGAGTAGTAAAATCACCGAATCGTATGTGAAATATGTAAAAAGTTTAGGTTTCAATTCTGTACGGATTCCCTGTAGTTGGGTTTGGGCTCATTTAAGCGACCGTAGCAAGGCAAAAATTGATCCTGCATGGCTTGCGCGGGTGAAAGAAGTGGTTGGATGGTGTGTGGCTAATAATGTGTATGTGATACTGAATGCTCACGGGGATGCCGGCTGGCTGGAAAATAATGTCAACGCGTTAAAGAAAGATTCCGTTAATGCGATGCAAAAGGCGATTTGGGAGCAAATTGCTACAACCATGCGTGATTTTGATGAGCACCTTATATTTGCCGGCGCAAATGAACCTGCGGTTAGTACTGCGGAACAGATGACCATCCTCAATGGTTATCATGAAACATTCATCAAAGCAGTTCGCTCTACCGGGGGCAGGAACAGTAACCGGGTGCTGGTTGTGCAGGGACCCAGTACTGACAGTTATAAAACTTCTGACCTGATGACTACTATGCCTCACGATCCGGTACCTAACCGTTTGATGCTTGAGGTACATAGCTACACGCCTTCCACATTTAACTTACTAAACGATGGAGATGTAAGTTGGGGCAAAATGGTTTATTACTGGGGGGCCGGGAATCATTCTACTATTGAGCCGGACCGTAACGCCACCTTTGGAGAAGAGGATGCGATCATTGCTGAATTCGGAAAGATGAAAAAGTTTGTTGATCAAGGTATCCCTGTGGTGCTGGGTGAATATGCATCATGGAGGAGGACTCCCGCCGTCACCAAAAGCCAGTATCTTCCTAAGGATATGGATAAGCATAACAAGTCTGTGGATGACTGGGCAATTTTTGCGACCAAAACGGCTAAAGCGAATGGACTTCTGCCATTCTGGTGGGAGATAGGTTTTACTTTAGACAGATCTAATAATGTGATAAAGGACCAGCGTATGTATGATGCCATTAAATTAGGATATAAGTAAAAGTATAGTGTCAATTATAGCATAAGGTTATTCCCTTCCCTGAGATTGGTTAAGCGTTCGCCAGTCTCCGGGAAAGGTTAACCTCTTTGTTACTTAGCTTAAAGAATAATTAATCAATTGAAATTACCCTTAACGAGTATTCGTTTTTTAGGTAAAGTGAAAAAAGCATGTTTAGAAAAAAAGTGTTGTTTAGTACGGTCCTTGCTATCTCTTTTTTGGGATATAAAAAAGATGTAGAAGCTCAGGCTAATGCGGATAAACCGAAAGTGGTTAATGAAAAACTGGAAGCAAAATTCGCAAGAGTTTCGCCGAAACTTCTCACCAATAATGCGAACCCTTTATTAGATTTTATGTTTACGGCCGACCCGACAGCTGTAGAATACAACGGAAGAATTTATGTGTACGCCACGAATGATCATGAACAATATGAGCATGTAGGAAAGGATGGGAAAAATTCATACGAGCATATCCGTACACTGGTCATGATGTCTTCCGATGATATGGTCAACTGGACTTATCATGGCCTCATAAATACAGCAAAGCTGGCACCATGGAGTCAGAATTCCTGGGCGCCTTCCATTACAGCCAGACTGGAAGCAGACGGCAAAACACACTTCTATTTGTATTACTCCAATGGCGGTGGTGGCTCAGCCGTGCTTACTTCCACCTCTCCCGTTGGCCCCTGGAAAGACCCATTAGGAAAGAACATAGTCGACCGCTCTGTCCCCGGTGTGGATGTCGGTGCTCCATTCGATCCCGGAGTTGTGATTGACGGCCAGGGTACAGGCTGGCTGGTTTTTGGAGCCGGAACGCCCAAAACAAAATATATGCCGGATAATGCCAGGATTGTCAAATTAGGAGCAGATATGATCAGTTTGGCCAGCAATATTTCTAAGATACCCGCTCCTTATTTTAATGAGGCCAGCGACCTTAACTTTATCAATGGAACCTGGGTTTATAGCTATTGTACGAGTTGGGATGAACGCACTGTATGGCCTTATAGCAATATTGCTAAACCAACCGCATGCAACATATCTTATATGACGAGTAAAACACCCTTAAATCCGGATAGTTGGAAGTATCGCGATAATTACTTTAAGAATACTGGTGACGTTAACGTGGGACCTATGACAAACAATCACACTCACGTGTTCAAGTTTAAAGAGAAATATTATCTTGCTTACCATGCCATGTATTTACAGGATTATTTTAACACCAAGGGTGGTTTTCGTAATGCGGGTATCGAACCAATACAGGTAGATGAAGGGAGTGATGTGACTTTCCCCATGGTCAGCGCAACTTTTAAAGGCCCCTCACAACTTAACCTATTAAACCCATTCGTTGTTCAGCAAGCAGAAACCACCGCGGGCACTTCGGGGAAAATTCAGTTCGAAGATGGTGGTAGTGAGGGTAATATGGTTGCCAAAGGAACCATAGATAAACAATGCCTCATGGTACGGGGAGCCGATTTTAGCAAACAGGTCCCTGCCAAATTCGAAGCCCGGGTGAAAGGAAAAGGTAAAATTGATGTTTATGTAAATAATCTTAAAGGCCCGGCTGTTGTTTCCCTTACATGTGATGAGAAGGAATGGACTACGCTCTCAAAGAAAATAGAACTGAACATAGCTAAAGGAGTAGGGAATATCTATTTTGTATTTAAAGGAGAGGGTTTTTTGTTTGATGAATGGAAATTCATTTATTAATTCCGGTTGCTGGTTTATTGATGCAATTTATAAGTAGATGTTCGATCAAAACGGGCTGTTACTGCCGATTCGGTGAAACCGTTAAGCCTTTCTTTAGGGAGCCTGGTAAGGTGCTTGATCAGTGTATGATGGATGCCATTAAAGCAGGATATAAACAGTAATGTTGCATTAAAGCTTTTACTGGAACAGCGGTGCTGTGAACAGATTAGACAGTACCGTTTTCTGGCGGGCTAAACTTTAAAAATACGCTAAGTTTTGCGACAGATCAGAAGTTTGAAAATTAAATAAGAGAGAGTTTTAGTTGTTTATAAGTGGATGCCTGGGGCCTTTACTGAGAGGCCCCGGCATTTTTTTACACCACAACAATACTGTTTTTCAACATCCGGGATCATGCCGATAAGGCAGCCGACAGTTAAAGATTTTAAAAAAACACATAACGATGAAGGCCGGGCAATAAGTTTCGCTTAAAAAATGCGAGAGTAATTTTACTGACAATTGACCAATGCTGTTAAATCTTTTTTAAGGATGCGGTTAGGGGTATTGGATAGGAATAATAACGTGGTAAAAGTCCATTAATGAGATCGTCGCGGGAGGTGGTAAAAACATTTTGTAGAAATTGATCAGCAAAAATTTAAATACTAAGCATTGTAAAAAATGAAAAAACAGTTTTTTTTTAAATTATTAATACCAATTACCATTATATCTTTTTTCTCGTGTAAAAAGGCAAGTAGTGCACCGCCCGAGCTAACAACAAACCAGACTGCCATAATTTTTACGCCTGAAGGCGGGACTCAGGATTTATCTGTTACAGGTAATGCTACATGGAACATCAGTAACCCTGCTTCGGCCTGGCTGCAATTAAACACTACATCTGGCGGCAGCGGCAGCAGTGTCATTCATCTAACAACGCTGTCACAAAATAGTACAGGTTTAACACGCTCCGGTGTTTTAGTCATAAATTCTTCCAATGGTCAGTCAAGAAGGATAACGGTGTCCCAAACATCCAGCATCTACCCCACTTATAATACTTCGCCAAAAGCTCCTGATGCAACGGGGATGAGCAGCAACGCTGTTCAACTCGCCGCTAAAATGAAGTTAGGGTGGAATATCGGTAATACCCTGGAGGCTCCGGGTGAAACGGGTTGGGGCAATCCCTTAATTACGGAGGATTATGTAAAATTCGTGAAACAGCAGGGCTTTAACGCCATTCGCCTTCCATGTGCCTGGAACTGGGGACATTTAAGTAACCAGGCAACTGCGCAAATAGACCCCAACTGGCTTAACCGAGTAAAAGAAGTAGTGGGATATTGCGTAAAAAATGACATGTATGTTTTACTCAACATACATTGGGATGGCGGCTGGTTGGATAACAATATTAACACCGTAAAACAGGATTCGGTTAATGCCAGGCAAAAAGCGTTTTGGGAGCAAATTGCGACAACTATGCGCGATTTTGACGAACACCTGATGTTTGCCAGCGCCAACGAACCTCCTGCATCAGATGCTACAGGGATGGAGGTTTTACTATCTTATCATCAAACGTTTATCAATGCGGTACGGTCTACCGGCGGCAAGAACAGTTACCGGGTATTAGTGGTACAGGGCCCGTCAACAGATATTGACAAAACCAATAATCTGATGAGTACTCTTCCCCAGGATCAGGCGGCGGCGCGGATGATGGTCGAGGTGCATTATTATTCTCCATTTCAATTTTGTTTAATGAACGAGGACGCAGACTGGGGCAAAATGTTTTACTATTGGGGAGCAGGGCACCATTCTACTATAGAACCAGGCCGTAACGCCACCTTTGGCGAAGAGAGTGATGTAGATGCTACTTTCAGCAAGATGAAGACAAAATTCGCCGACAAAGGCATTCCTGTCCTGTTGGGCGAATACGGAACCTACAGGCGCGACAATACAGCACATGTTCCTTTAGACCTGGCAACGCACAACGATGCCGTGGATTATTGGCTTACTTATGTTACAAAACAAGCCAAAGCCAACGGCATGCTGCCATTTTTTTGGGATACAGGCGGTGCTTTAGACAGACGAAATTATACAGTAAAAGATCAGCGTACGATAGTGGCCCTTAACGCAGGCGGTAAATAAATGAATGCCTGTGGCCTTTAACAAAAGGCCCGGCATTTTTATACAACATTTCGGATTATCGGCCTTGCCAATACATCTTAATTGACAATGAAAAATAAATATATAAAAAAAGGGATCTTTTGTATCCTGTTACTGGCAACGGTAAAAACAGCCACCTATGCGCAGCAGCCTTCGGTGGCCGCATCAAAACGCGAACACGTGTGTATTGATAATGACTGGCGCTTTGCATTAGGGCATCCCTACGATCCGGCAAAGGATTATTATAACGGAACAGGAGGGTTTTCTTATTTCGCTAAAACCGGCTATGGCGACGGCGCTGCATCGCCGGGATTTGATGATAGGGGCTGGCGTAAAATTAACCTGCCGCATGACTGGGCGGTTGAACAGCCTTTTAGTCCTAAAGCTAGCGTAAGTCACGGATCGAAGGCGATAGGCCGGAACTTTCCTGATGCCAGCGTGGGCTGGTATCGTAAAACTTTTGTCGTTCCGGCTACCGATCTGGGTAAGCATATATCCTTAGCCTTCGACGGTGTTTTTCGTAACAGCGTAGTTTGGGTCAACGGACATTACCTGGGTACCGAGCCCAGCGGGTATAATAGCTTTGAGTACGATATTTCTGAATATTTAAACTATGATGGTAATAATGTTATAGCAGTACGGGCTGATGCAACGATGGAAGAAGGCTGGTTTTATGAAGGCGCCGGTATTTACCGGCATGTTTGGCTCAATAAAACCAACCAGCTGCATATTGCTTCCAACGGAACATGTGTTACAACCCAGGTGAAAAACAATATTGCCGATATTACTGCAACGGCCACGATTATTAATAGCGATAAAAAAGCAAGGAGCTTCAGCGTAACGCAAACTATTGTTGACGCCGATGGCAAAACGCTTGCTACCGGCAAAACGACAGTGCTTACTTTGAAACCTTTTACATCGCAGGATGTTAAAAGCGTTTTACCTGTAACTAATCCTAAGCTATGGTCGATAGAAACCCCCTTCCTGCACCGGTTGCTTACCACCGTTGAAGAGAATGGCGCTGTTACTGACAGTTATACAACAACATTTGGAATTCGCACCATCAGGTTTGATGCCAACGAAGGTTTTTTTCTGAATGGCAAACACGTTAAAATAAAGGGAACCAATAATCATCAGGATCATGCCGGTGTAGGTGCTGCCATGCCCGATGCTTTACAGGAGTTTCGGATCCGTACTTTAAAAGGTATGGGTTGCAATGCCTATCGCTGTTCACATCATCCGCCAACGCCCGAATTGCTGGATGCCTGCGATAAGTTGGGTATGCTGGTTATAGATGAAAATCGCTTAATGGGCGTAGCATCTACAGAGCTAAATGACCTGAAAAGGATGATCCTGCGCGATAGAAACCATCCCAGCATCATCAGTTGGTCAATAGGGAACGAAGAGTGGGGCATTGAAGGTAATATTACCGGGGCGCGTATAGCCGCTACTATGCAGGCCTTTGCCAAATCTATTGATTCGAGCCGCTATATCACTGCTGCCATAAGTGGCGGCATTGGCAATGGAATATCAACAGTAATAGACGTGCTGGGCTATAATTATGTAGCAACTAAAAATACCGACGAACAACATAAAAAGTCTCCCAACCAGTTTAGCTGGGGTACCGAGGAAGGATCGACCGTGGCCTCACGAGGAATTTATGAGGATGATATGGGTAAGCAGCAACTTGTTGCATACGACAGAAAGCAAAACGACTTTTTTTATAGCCTGGAGCAAGGCTGGWAACATTATGCGGCGCGGCCTTACCTGGCGGGTATGTTCATATGGACGGGTTTTGATTACCGCGGCGAGCCTACACCGTTTGGATGGCCTTCGGTAGTATCCTATTTTGGTATGGTTGATGCCTGTGGCTTTCCTAAAGACGATTATTATTATTTAAAATCATGGTGGACGGATCAAACCGTAGTACACCTGCTGCCACACTGGAACTGGCCGGGTAAAGAAGGCCAGGAAATAAGGGTATGCGCTTATAGTAATTGTGACGAAGTTGAACTTTTTCTGAATAAAAAAAGTCTCGGTAAAAAAATTATGGAACCAAACGGACACCTGGAATGGCAGGTAAGGTATCAACCGGGAACGTTGGAAGCCATAGGCTACAAAAAAGGTGCAAAAGCAGGTAGCGATATTGTTAAAACTACTTTAGCGCCTGCTCAAATTAAATTACAGGCTGATAGGGCGGCAATAAAAGCCGATGGAAAGGATATTGCCATAATTGCCGTACAGGCTGCTGATAAAAACGCTTTGGGCGCGCCAACGGCCGAAAATGAGGTTGGTTTTTCAATTGAGGGCCCAGGTAAAATTATAGGCGTAGGCAACGGAAATCAAACTTCGCTTGAACCCGATCAATATGTAGAGCGGGTTAACCTGGTAAGTATTGGCAATTTAAAAGAAAAATTTGTTGACGATTTAAATGTAAAGGCCGAAGTAGCGGCAGATTATGATGATAGCGGCTGGCAAACTGCATTTAAAGATGTGCGGGATGATAATTTTGGGCAAAAAGTAAAAGCTTTGGTTTATAGGGCTGGCTTTTCCATTCCCGCTGATGCTGCAGCTGCTACCGCTACATTTTTCAGTAAAAATATTGGCAAAGTGCAAAGCATTTATATTAACGGTAAGCAGATAGCTAAAGAGATTAAGGAGAGTGATCAAAGCTCCGAATTTAAACTGGATGCCTCATTACTGCACCCGGGCATTAATACCATAGCTATTGTGGCTACGCCATTGCTCAAGGCGAATATCTGGTCGACCGTTAATACCGATCCCGGCTTAATACAGCTGCTTTATCCGGCTGCACCTTATAAAAGAAAGCTATTTAACGGGAGCGCCCAGGTTATTGTACAATCGACCGGGCAGCCAGGCCAGATAATATTAAAAGCAACTTCGCCAGGTTTAAAAGCAGCTGTTGTTCAAATTACAGCAGCCGATAAATAACATTACACACAAAAAAATCATGAAATATACCCTTGCCTGTTTTATGGCATTTTTCGTAGCCGGCGGCGTTTCGGCACAAAACAAAAGTGAGGCTGTTCTCAAAGCGAAGATCAACAGCATCGTCAGCAAAATGACGCTGGAAGAAAAAATAGACATGCTACATGGCAACGCGCTGTTTTCTTCGGCAGGCGTAAGCCGTTTAGGTATCCCGGAGCTAACCTGCGATGATGGCCCCTTAGGCGTACGCGAAGAAATAAAACGTTTTGATTGGGCATCGGCTAACTGGACAACCGATTCTGCTACATTTTTACCAAATGGCTCGGCAATTGCAGCCACCTGGAACCCCATAATGGCCAAACGGTATGGCGTAGTCATTGGCGAGGAAGCCAATGCCCGTAAAAAGGATATAATGCTTGCACCGGCATTCAATATCTGCCGGATGCCCCTTTGCGGTCGTACCTATGAATATTATTCGGAAGACCCTTATTTAAACAGCCTGCTGGCGGTTCAGTCTGTAAAAGGAATTCAAAGCCAGCATGTAGCGGCCTGTATAAAACATTTTGCGGCAAATAACCAGGAGCTTAACCGCGATAGTGTAAACACCATAGTTGATGAAAGGGCTTTGCGCGAAATTTATTTCCCGGCGTTTAAAGCAGCTATACAGCAAGGCAATGCCTACACCATTATGTCGGCCTACAATAAGCTGAATGGCTATTGGTGTTCCGAGAATGACTATTTATTAAATAAAGTACTAAAAAACGAGTGGGGCTTTAAAGGAGTGGTCATGTCAGATTGGTCCGGGACGCACCATACCGTTGCAGCGGCCAACAACGGGCTGGATATAGAAATGGGCTCAAGCGGGCCGTATGATCAGTGGTATTTTGCCCAGCCGTTACTTAAAGCTGTTAAGGAAGGCCGGGTCCCGGTAAAAACAATTGACGATAAAGTGCGCAGGATTTTGTGGGTGATGTACCATACCTCCATGAGTACTAATCATCCTGCAGGGTCTATCGCTACACCGGCGCATGCCAAAGCCGCCTATGATATCGCCTCAGAATCTATCGTTCTGCTAAAAAACGACAACCATTTATTGCCTTTAAAAGCAGCTAACATTAAAAGCATTGCCGTCATTGGCGATAATGCCATCCGCACATTTGCTTTAGGCGGTTATGGTGCCGGTGTAAAAGCTAAATATGAGGTTACCGCGTTGGCAGGTATAAAATCAAGGTTCGGTAAAACAGCCAGTATCAGCTTTGCCCAGGGCTATAAAGCAAACTACCTGGCAAGCAATAGTGATGAACAAAACCGTGGCTATGACCAGCCCGATCAAAAACTGATTGACGAGGCGGTAGCGCTTGCAAAAAACAGTGATGTTGCTATTTTATGTATCGGTTCCAACCGTGAATATGAAAGTGAAGCCCATGACCGTAAAAGCCTGGACCTGCCTTTT
>NZ_JBFUKF010000199.1:0-12086 GCF_056400985.1 Mucilaginibacter sp. P4_G9
GTATTAAAAGTATCCTTAAGTACTGCTTTTAACCGGGTGAAGAAATTATCGAAACTTTTAACATCGCCGGCGTTGAGTTGTAAAGCCGCAGCTTTAAGACCAGCTTTCTCAATTTCGGCTACTACTGCCTGTGCCTCATCTTGTTTACTGTGATAGGTAAGTATCACGTTAATACCTTTTTTGGCAAGGCTTAGCGCCATGTTTTTGCCCAACCCGCGGCTGCCGCCGGTTACAAGAGCTATTTTATTTGTTGGTTCCATTTTTCTGTTTTAATTTGATAGAACAAAGTTAAGATGTAAAATGCCAGGCAGTTTGCATACATCAATCCAATGTTTGCGAAAATCAAACAGGTTGGAAGCCGAAGGCTTAAAGCAAAAACTGCAGAGGTAAAAGATTTCAGATATTCTTACTTCATAGCTTTTTGCTTTAAGCCTTCAGCTTTTAGCTGTCTTCGCATCCGCTTAATTTTTTCGGAATAAACATTTTCCTTATATTAGGTCCAAACACCTTACACATGAAAAAACTGATCTTAATGCTATTGGTGGTCTTTCCATTTTTGGGGCATGCACAAACGTTCAGGGTAAGTATCGATGCCGCGCTTGGCGAAAAAGACCTGGATGGCAGGTTGCTACTGTTGCTCTCCAAAAATAATAAGGCCGAACCCCGTTTCGAGGTTGGCGATGCTGCCAATACACAATTGGTTTTTGGTACGGATGTAGATGGATGGAAACCCGGCGCCACCCAATTAATAGATGTGCAGGCCGTTGGTTACCCGCTCGAGCGTTTAAAGGATGTACCTGCCGGCGATTACTATGTACAGGTGCTGCTGCATAAATACGAAACTTTCCATTTAAAAACCGGTCATGCCGTAAAACTGCCCATGGACAGGGGCGAGGGGCAGCACTGGAACATAGCGCCGGGCAATATCTATTCGGCCCCAATAAAAATTCATTTCGACCCGGCTGCATCAAACCAGGTGTTGCTCACTATCAATAAAATCATCCCGCCCGTTGAAGCGCCGAAGGATACCAAATACATAAAGCACATCAAAATTCAAAGCAAGCTGCTTACCGAATTCTGGGGCAGGCCGATGTATTTAGGTGCCAATATTTTGCTGCCAGCCGGTTTTGATGAGCACCCTAAAGTAAAATATCCGTTGGCTATTTTCCACGGCCATTTCCCGGCCGATTTGGAGGGTTTCAGCACCACACCGCCCGATAAAAATTTAAAGCCCGATACCTCGGCACGTTTCCATATCACCGGCTACAATAAAATTGTGCAGCAGGAAGCTTATGACTTTTACAGGCAATGGACAGGCCCGGGGTTTCCCCGGGTGCTCGCTATCGAGATTCAGCATGCCAACCCTTATTACGATGATTCGTATGCTGTAAACTCGGCCAATTTAGGTCCGTACGGTGATGCGATAACCTATGAGCTGATCCCGGAGATTGAAAAGGAGTTCAGAGGGATAGGAAAGGGATGGGCGAGGTTCATGTACGGTGGCTCAACGGGTGGCTGGGAGGCATTGGCAGCGCAGGTATTTTACCCCAATGAGTACAATGGCTGTTACGCCGCCTGCCCCGACCCGGTAGATTTTCACCATTATACTACCATCGATATTTACAACGATAAAAACGCATATTACCCCACAAGCGATTTCAAAAAAACACCCCGCCCAGCCGAGCGCGATTACCTTGGCCATATAGGCGCAACCTTAAAAGAAGTTAACCAACGCGAGCTCGCCCTGGGCAGTCGTAGCCGCAGCGGCGACCAGTTTGATATATGGGAGGCGGTTTTTTCGCCTATGGATAAGGATGGTTATCCGCAGCGTATTTTTGATAAATATACAGGAACAATAGATACAAGCGTTGCCGCTTACTGGCGAAATCACTTTGACCTTACCCACATCATTCAGCGTGATTGGCCTAAGATAGGTGAAAGCCTTAAGGGGAAAATTCATATTTACGTAGGTGATATGGATACYTATTACCTCAACAATGCTGTTTACAGTGCCGAGGATATGCTGAAAAAGCTAAACAACCCCAATTGCGGCTGCGAAATTGACTACGGCGACCGTGCCGAACATTGCTGGAACGGCGACCATACCCAGCCCAACTATATCAGCCGCCTGCGTTACCACCAGATGTTTATCAAAAAGTGGGCTGCCGAGGTTAAAACAAGGGCTCCTAAAGGGGCCGATTTGAAAAGTTGGAGGTATTGAAATTAAAAAACTTCTGGTCTTCCGCTTACTATTTTCAATGTAAACGAATCCAGATAACCAGGTTCATCACAATTTAAAACCCGACGCTACTCCTTGTATCAACCGGGATCACATAAACTAAAACAGGATTGGAAACAAAAACATTAAAAAAAATGATGGCCAACTCCGGGATTGCAATTACTAAATTGCCGGTGGTATGCGATTCTGCATGCCAGTCGGGTAAAACATTAACTCACACAGCAAAAGCCGGTTTACCAACCCAGGGATATCGGCTAAGCGCTTTAGTGAGGTTTGCAACCGCTGTAGTTTCTCTGTTTACCGTGTACTTTTTGTACAAAATTTTGCCCATGATCTATAAGATCAGGACCCAGAAGGAGTTGGAAATTGAGATAGAGGAAAGAAAAAAAGCCGAGCAGGAAGCAAAAAACCACGAAATTTTAAAACAGGCAACAGAAGAGTTGATGGCGAAAAAGGATGAGTTTATGAGTATTGCCAGCCATGAACTTAAAACCCCGATTACCAGTGTAAAAGCATCGTTACAGTTATTGGAAAGAATGGTTGCTAAAAATGATGATTTAAAAACGATATCGCCTTTTGTTACAAAGGCGGTTAATCAAACCAATAAGCTTACCGGAATTATAAATGATTTGATGGATGTTACCAAAATCCAGGCCGGAAAGCTGGAATTAAATAAAACTGATTTTAATTTGATGGATTTAATTGTGGAAAGCGCAGAGCAATGTAAGGCTGGAATTGACCGGGAGGTGCTGATAGATGGACCTGGAGATTTAGTAATAAATGCCGACAGAAGAAAGATTGACCAGGTTGTTGCTAATCTGCTGACCAATGCTTTCAAATACGCCGACTTACAGGAACCGGTTACCATCAGGTTTGAAAAGTTATCTGCCGACCTGATCAAATTTTCAGTTATTGATAAGGGTATTGGTATTCCGGCAGAAAAAATTGAACATATTTTCGATAGGTTTTACAGGGTTGAAAACACCTCTCAAAATTACCCGGGCGTGGGGCTGGGGCTTTATATTTCTTCTGAAATTATTAAACAGCATCGGGGCGAAATTGGAGTTGAAAGTACGATAGGAAAAGGATCAACATTTTGGTTTACTATTTGAGGTTGAATGATAACACTTCAACCTATTTAGGTGCCAGGCTTGTTTTTATCATATTTCCATAGACCATAACTTTTTGTCCAGCCCTGGGTTTTATACCTGTACCAAAAATGGAGGCATAAGGAAAAAACAAACAGAACCGGAAAAATGATCCAAAGTAATTTGCTTCCCCAAAAAAAGTAAAGCAAACCACCGATTAAAATATATTTCAAAATTCTGAACCAAACAGGCTGGGAATGTTTGGAAAATGCAACTTCCAGTTCGCGTTTAATAATTTCAGATCGTTTCATGCTGAGGTGGGTTTATGGTAATATTTACAGGGTAATTTACCAGGTACTTTGGACATCGCGGTACCTTAAAGTAAAAATGTATCTTTATAACAACCTTTTATTTATGGATATGCTTAAACGTTTGCTGTTAATAACAATTTCAAGTTTTTTAATAGTTTGCTTTACCGGGGCAAGGCCCGTTAACTTAAAGATCGCAAATCATAAAATTAAAACTCCCGCTTCTTCTGCTTACCTTAAAAATAAGCATAACTCTTCAGCCAAAAAAATAAACAGTATACAGTTAGCAAGGCCGCTGCCTCGAATCGCTATCGCGGGGCTTGGGATAGAATCAAGTACGTTTTCGCCGGCACTTACGGATGAGGCGGCTTTTCACGCAAAATATAGTTCGGAAGTATTTAGTTCATACCCGTTTTTGGCGGTTGATTCGCCTGTTCGCAAAAAGGCGGTATGGTTTCCTGCTGTGGTAGGTAAAAGTCTGCCCGGCGGGGCGGTTACAAGGCAGGCCTATGAGTCACTGGTAAATAAAATGCTGGATTCGCTTAAAAAATATGCGCCGTATGATGGTTTATACCTTGATATTCATGGCGCTATGAGTGTAGTAGGGCTTGATGACCCGGAGGGCGATCTCATCGTACGGATAAGGAAAGTAGTTGGTAAAAAAACGATCATCTCTACTTCTATGGACCTGCATGGCAACGTTTCCTGGCGCCTGGCACAAAATACCGATCTGATTACCTGTTACCGGATGGCCCCGCATGAAGATGCCATGCAAACCAAGCAACGGGCGGTACAGAATTTGATTGACAGGATTGAAAGCGGTAAAGGAAAACCCAGGTACAAAGCTTATATCCCGATACCTATATTGCTGCCTGGCGAAAAAACAAGTACACGCATAGAACCCGGTAAAAGTATCTATAAAGCGGTTGCACCCGCAGCGGCGCAAGCTGGGATTACCGACGCTGCCATATGGATAGGCTACGCCTGGGCCGACGAACCGCGCAATCATGCGGTGGTAATGGTAACAGGCGATGATAAGGACAAGGTAACACATACTGCCGAACAACTGGCGCGCAGGTTTTGGGATGCCCGGAATGCCTTTGAATTTGTAGCGCCAACCGGCACCTTAAGCGAATGCCTTAACAAGGCCCTGGCAAGCACAAAGCATCCTTTTTATATCAGCGATTCGGGCGATAACCCCACCGCTGGTGGCGCCGGTGACGCCACATGGACATTGACGCAGATTCTTGCACGCCCGGAGTTTAAGGCTGATAATGGTCCCTCGCTGATATATGCCTCTATCCCTGCACCCGAACTGGTGAAAAGCGCCATTACTGCCGGTGTTGGCGGGCATGTGGAAGGTTATGCCGGGGCGTTGGTTGATGCCCGATATGCTGCCCCCATAAAGCTCTTGGGAACTGTGGAATCTATACAATATGGGGATAAGGATGCAGAGGTTGAAGCAGTGGTGCGGGTTGGGAGTGTACATGTTATTATTACTCAAAAACGTAAGCCCTACCATAAGGAGATCGACTTTACCCGCCTGGGCCTTAACCCACGCAAAGCTGATATTGTGGTTGTAAAAATTGGTTACCTGGAACCCGAACTTTATGCCATGCGTGCCGACTGGCTGCTTGCCCTGACACCGGGAGGAGTTGACCAGAATATAGAACGCCTGCCTTACCACAGGATCCTACGCCCCATGTTCCCGCTGGATAAAAACATGAAAGATCCGGATCTTTCAGCTAAGCTGGTTCCATCGTCGGATGGGTTGTGATGGTTACTCATTAATAAAAAGAGTCGTGCCGAACTTGTTTCGGTATCCCATAAGCAAGGCACACTACATGATGGTTACCCGTCCTGTGAGACCCGGAAACAAGTTCAGGATGAATGATTTTCCTTTAACCGCCAACTTACGGCGCGGTCAGCGTTTTCCTTTGCACGGTATGTACGCTGAAATATCCCAATGCGCCACCTACAATATTACTTAATGGATTGGCCGGGGCGGCGTTATTGCCATCGCCGGTAGCACCTGTGGTGAGGCTGAAAAAGTATTTATAAACAGCAGGATCAATACACTGCATTTCGATGGTTACCTGGTTGCCCGGGCGGATATCCCTTGCCGGGTCGTCATTATCGTTGTTGAAATTTAAGCTGGTGTTAACTTCCTGGCCGTTAGTAAACTCATCATTATCCAGCAGTACCGATTCTTCTTTGCGGTTGTTTACATACTGTACAAAACGGTAATAGTTTTTGGTAGCGGCAGGGTCATGGTATTTTACGGTTACGTATTTACGCGTGGTACCATCCTTATTGTCGCCAAAGTCGCTTTTTACCAGGTAAATGCTATCTAAAGCTACAGCCGCAGGCATGGCACAGGTCGACGTGAACGATTTACCTGCAACGGTAACGCTAAGTTTATAAATATGGCCGTATGCGCCCTTTAATGTACTGTTTTGGTAAACTCCCGAGCCTCCTGGTGTAAGCGGATAAACCGTATTATCATCGGTTATGCTTACCTGGGCGCCATCAATACCAATTACATCATTATTATCGGTAAAGTTTTTGGTTTGGCTCAGGTTTACTTTGCAGCCGCCGCTTTGGTTGGTAAGCACTCCTTCAACAACGTATTGTGGAGTAGTATCTTTCAGTTTCAGATTGATCGCTTTTTCGCAGGAACTTAACGAGGCTATGAAGAGCGTTAGTATTAAATATTTTACAGGCGTATACATTAGCTTAAAATTTAAAGTTATAGGTGATGGATGGTACAAAAGTGAACAAAGTGGTCCTTACAGCTTCTGTACGACTTGGGTCGGTTTTATTATTGCGGAAAAAGATACGGTATGCGTTGTGGTTACCCAGGGCATTATACAAACTAAAGGTGAGGTCTGATTCAAATTTCGCGCTTTTCTTCAACTGGCGTGTTGCGCCCAGGTCAAGCCTGTTGTAGGCGGGCATCCGGTCGGCATTGCGGCTGGTGTAGTAGTAATAGTTGGCGCCATCCACCTGGTACTTACCGTTAGGAAAAGTTACTGCATCGCCGGTATAGTAAACAAAATTAGCAGATAGGGTCCATCGCTCGGTGGCTTTAAACATGGCGACAATGGCAAGGTCATGTGTGCGGTCCTGCCGGGCATTGTACCATTCGTTATCGTTGATGCCATCTATCTTGCGTTCGGTTTTTGATAGCGTATAGCTTATCCAGCCGGTTAAACGGCCGGTTTTCTTTTTCAGTAAAAACTCCGCGCCATAGGCTCTTCCTTTGCCGTAAAGTAACTGCGTTTCTATGGGTTGGTTGGTAAAAACATTGGCGCCATTGCGGTAGTCTACCTGGTTTTGTAATTTTTTATAATAAGTCTCGAAGGTGAACTCATACTGGTGATCTTTAAAGTCGCGGTAATAACCAACCGAAAGCTGGTCGGCCAGCTCTGGCTTGATGATGTTGGTACTGGCTACCCATTTATCTGTTGGCGAGCCGGAATTGGAGTTGGAGATGAGGTGTAAATTTTGCGCGTTACGGGCATACGATGCTTTTACCGAACTGTACTCGTTCAAAGAATATGCTGCCGCGATGCGTGGTTCGGGGTTTACATAGGTTTTAACCACCTGGCCCGATGTATAATGCGTTGCCCCAGTTATATTGCCATCGGTATCAAAGGTGTAATAATCGCCCTGGCCAAGTATAGTAAAGGCCGATAAACGAAGCCCGTAAGTTAAACTAAAGCGGTCGGTGGCTTTCCAGGTATTGGTGGCGTAAACTGCATCCTCCAGGGCATACCTGTTTTGAAGGTTCTGCGACATAATACCCGAGTTACCGGTTGATGAAATTTCGCCGGGTTTAATGGTATGGTAAACGCCGTTGAAGCCAAAACTGATGGTGTTTTTATCGCCTGCATAGTATTGCAGGTCTTCCTTTAGGTTAAGGTCTTTTATCTGGGAGAAGATGTTGAATTCGTTTACATCCTCTTTGATGTTGATCTTGTAATCGTAATTGCTATAGATCAGCGAGGTGTTGGAGAACAGCTGGCTGTTAAAAATATGGTTCCAGCGAAGCGTTGCAGTTGTATTGCCCCAGTTGATGCCTGCAATATCCCCGGCTTTGAGCACATCTTTACCAAAATATCCCGAAAGAAATAAACGGTCCTTATCTCCTAAAATATAATTGGCTTTGGCGTTGATATCGTAAAAATAAAGCTGGCTTTTTTTGGCGATAGAATCCTTAGAAAAAGCCAGGAAGGCATCAGCATAAGTTCTTCGGGCCGAGATAAGGAAGGATGATTTATTTTTCTGGATAGGGCCTTCCACGTTAATCCTGGCCGCTATCAGCCCAACGCCACCGCTTACGCCAAGCTTTTGGTTATTGCCATCGTTCATTTTAATATCCAGCACAGATGAAAGCCTGCCGCCATATTGTGCCGGCATATCGCCTTTATAAATACTGATGTTTTTGATAGCATCCGAGTTAAAGGTAGAGAAGAAACCCAGCAGGTGCGATGCATTGTAAACCGGTGCCTCGTCCAGCAGGATCAGGTTTTGATCTGATGCGCCGCCGCGTACATAAAAGCCGCCGCTGCCTTCGCCGGCAGATTTGATGCCGGGTAATAGCTGTATGGTTTTGATCACATCGCGCTCGCCCAATAACACGGGGATATTTTTGGTTTCCTGGATGCTTAAACGTTCAACCCCCATTTGCGGACTGGCGAGGTCGCGGGTGCCGGGTGCTTTGGCCGTGATYGTTACTTCCTGCAGCGCCTGCTCATTGTTGTCCATTGATATGTTGAGCCGCTGGTTGGCCGTTAATGATACATTTATCATTGTTGTTTTTTGGCCAATAGCGCTTACAGCCAGCTCATGATCTCMTGCCGGCAAGGTAAGTGAGTAAAAGCCATATTCGTTACTTGATGTACCCTGGTTTACATCCGTTGCCCTGATGCTTGCCCCTATAATGGTTTCGCCGGTTTGTTTTGATTTAATAGTGCCGCTTACGGTGAATTTTCCGCCAACCAGGGCGGCGGGCTGCTTTTTTACTTTTTCGGGATCATATTTAATCATAATGTCCTTATCAAGCACTGCAAAACTAAAGGGTTGGGGTGCAAGCGCCTTTTTTAAAACATTGCCCAATGGTTGGTTTTGGGCATTGATGCTGAGTTTTACATCGCTTTTGGCAACTCTTTCATTGTAAGTGAATCTTATACCACTAAGGGCAGTAATTTTGTCTAAAGTTTGTTTTAACGGTACATTATTAATGCTGATGGTTATGGTTTTATCGAGCGGACTTTGGGCATAAACTTGTGGATGCACTATTGCTAATATGAACAGTGCACATAGTACCGTTCGGAACCATGCAGAGAAATTGTTTTTCATTGTTTACGGTAGTTTTTAGATACGGTACGTGACCAGGGCCATGTATTGGATTTGAATTAATTAGTTACTCGGTTTTTTAACACTAAACCGGATGTTTTTTGAAAAGGTTAATTTTTAGATGGCAGTTTCTGTAGATAGTAGTTGTTACCCGCCTTGTTCCAATTGGCATTGTCCATTACGATGCAAAGCATATTCAGCGCATTGCTAATTGGTTGATTGGTGTTTAAGTGGCCATAATATAAGTCCTTGGCTATTCGTGGATCTACATTAATGCGTACACCGTATTGCCGGGCCAGTTCATCGGCAACAGTTTGCAGCGTAGCCCCTTCAAAATCATACAAGCCGTTACGCTGACTAAGAAATTTTGAAGCATCCGGGAAACTTTCTTTAACCAGCAGTCCGTCGTTTTTGTTGAAAACAGCCCTTTGCCTGGCAACCATGATCTGCTGTTGGTTTTTATTTCCTGCCGATGATGCTACGGCTACTTTACCACTTACTACCGTTACTTCGGCAGTACCGGCATCCGGGTATGCCTGCACATTAAAGCTGGTACCCAACACTACGGTTTTGATAGCTCCCGACTGGATGATGAACGGATGGGCGGCATCATGCTTAACTTCAAAGAATGCCTCGCCTTCCAGTTTTACCAAACGCTGCTTGTCTCCAAATTTATCCGGGTAGGTGATCCGGGTAGATGGGCTGAGCCAAACTTTTGTACCATCGGGCAAACTCATTTGCCGGTGCTGGCCCGCGTTGCAGCTCAATTGTATCTCTTTTACACGGTAAACGATGTTTAAAATAGCGTTTTTGTAAAAAGCAGCAAAGGCAATAAGCAATACTATAGCCGCTGCAGCAGCTATGTTTCGCCATAAAGAAACAACTTTGCCTTTTGATTGTACAGGCGTTTCCATTTGTGCCGAGATGCGGTTGAAGATACTATCCTTAAGCTGCTCCAAACTGGTATGCTTTGAGCCGGTTAACAACACTTCCTCATCATTGAAACCCGCGTACCATTGCTCAAACCACGCTTTTTCTTCGGGGTTTATGGTGCCTTGTTCCAGCTTATGAGCAAGCTCCTTCGGATCGTAGGAATTGTTTTCCATGGTAAATTGTTTTGACCTTTACACATATAGTCAGTACCAAACGGAAATACCCTTAGTGGGAAATGAAATTTATTTGAGGGAAATTGGAACGAAAATGCAAATGAAGATTTAACGGTATGAATCAGATAATGCCGTTGTCTTTCAGTCTGGCCAAAACGTTTGTGACATTCACAGTATCAAACTCGTTTTTTAAATAAATTTCTGAAAGATAAACAACCTCATTTATGAATATAACATAAGTAATTATCCTGACACCGCCAGATTTACCTTTATTTGAGCCTGAAATAGAAAGCCTGATTTTATATACACTTTGACCAAGATCAGTACCCATTGTAGGGTTCTCCATTAGTTTATCAATTAAGATATCTAAACCTTTTAAGATCTGTTTGTGTTTTTTGGCGATATGCTTCAGGTCTTTCTTAAAACCTGGTGTTAAAACAACATCGAAAGCCATTAACTTTTAAGTGATGCTTCGATTTCTGCTAAGGCTTCTTTTGCGTTTTGAAGTTCAACCTTACCTTGCTGATGCAATTTAATTTGCTCAAAGGAATTTTTAAGATTATTGTAAACACGCTGCTCTGCTTTGTTTAGCGGTTTTTTAGTAGAACTGTTGTATTGTTCAATATCATAACTTAGCCCTAAGGCCTCCAAAACCGCTTTAACCGCTTTTTCGGATTTTTTGTTACTAATATCTACCGTTAACCTTGTCATACTCAAAGATAAATAATGTTAGCTAATGTACAAAGGATGGTACTACAAAAAGCGATCGGAGCTTAGCAATACGAAAGTAAATACCGCTACCGATACCCCAAGCGTTTCCCTTAAATCCCGCAAGGCTTTACTCATATGCGCCTCAACCGTTTTTTGCGATATATTCAGTTCCGCAGCTATCTCGGCATAGGTTTTATTTTCTTCGCGGCTTAAAAGGAAAACTATCCTGCATTTTTCGGGCAGCTGGTTAATGCTATAATCCAGCTGCCGCCTTAATTCTTTTTCGTTGAGCCAGTTATTGGTGGTATCGTCTGTTTCGGCGGTGGCGATGGTTATTTCATTCAACTGCAATTGCCTGCGGTGTTGTTTGGCCAGGTGGTTGATCACCTTATATTTAATCGCTACAGAAAGATAAGTAGCAACACTATGTGTCAATTCAATACTTGCCCGGCGCTGCCAGATGCTTAAAAATACCTCCTGCACCACTTCTTCGGCTTCGTGCTCATCACCTAAACGGTGCAGTGCCACGGCAAAGGTTTTATCCCAATAGCGGTTATAAAGCTCGGTAAATGCTTCGCGGTCGTCAGTCCTGATTAAATCCAGGAGTTGCTGATCTGTATAAGGCTGACTCAGGTTCAAAATGGGCATGTTTTATTCATAGGATGCCCCAATTTGTTATTGGGTAATGTGTTGATATGACAAAGTTAGATAGCTAAAGTTACACTAAACGTAAATTATGATAAATTTATATGCGCCGGGACAAAGAAATGTTCACCCCGGCGTTTGTTTTTATAACAGCTGTTTAATCGAGCCTTTTTGAATATAAATAATGATAGACCAACAATTTGCATTACAGTTTGCCGCCGAATGGATAAACTGCTGGAATAAACAGGATTTGGATACCCTGATGACGCATTACACCGATGACTTTAGTATTCAAACGCCATATGCCCTGAAAATATACCCCGATTGTGGTGGCATCATATCGGGCAAAAACAATGTAAGACTTTATTGGGAAACCGCTCTGAGTAAAGTACCCGATCTGCATTTTGAGCTGTTGGAAGTACTCACCGGCGTAAACAGTATCAGTATATATTATCATAACACCRATAGCGGCAAAAACGCGGTTGAAAATTTGTTTTTTAATGGCGATGGGATGGTGGAAAAGGTTATTGTGATGTATAATTAGGGGGTGAGATTCTTTTTTAAAAAGAGACGGGCTGGCTTCCCTGTTTTTTTGCATGATACTATGTATATTTAGCGATATCAAAAC
>NZ_JBFUKF010000200.1:0-9596 GCF_056400985.1 Mucilaginibacter sp. P4_G9
GGCCAAAGTACTTGCCGAAAACGAAGCTAAAAACTGGCTGCTCACCGGTACCGGAACCCTTAACGAAAAAATGCAGGGCCAGCAAAGTGAAAAAGAGTTAGCTAAAAACATATTAGCCGAAGTTTGCAGTCATAGTAAAGCTGCTGCGGGTACATTTTATTTATATGATGAAAGAGAGCAACGGCTTGACCTGTACGCCTCATACGCTTTTCATAATCCCGAGCTGTTAAAAAAATCTGTTAAGCTCTCGGAAGGATGGCTGGGCCAGGTTGCCGAGGATGAAAAGGCCGCTGTTGTAAAAGGAAAGCTAAACGACAGGCTTGAGCTCTCATCATCGGTAGTGAAAGAACTTTTAACCGAAACATTTATTATTCCCTTCTTTTTTGATAAAAAGCTAAAGGGTGTTATGGAGATAGCCTTTAGTGGCGAGTTGGCCGGTCGTGATCGAGATTATATTCTTGCCATAGCAAATGATATTGGTATAGCTGTTAATACTGCACAGGCGCGTACCATTATGCACGATCTTTTTGAGGAAACCCAGCAGCAGGCCGAAGAACTGGAAGCACAACAGGAAGAGATGCGTGTTACCAACGAAGAGCTGGTGAACAAAACAGAAATGTTGCAGGCATCAGAAGAAGAGTTACGCGTACAACAGGAGGAGCTGCGTACCATAAACGCCGAGCTTGAAGAAAAAGCCAGCTTGCTGGAAGAAAAGAACCAGGCCATTGAAGAAGCCCGTGCGGCCATCAACCTCAAAGTTGAGGAACTGGAAACAACGGGTAAGTATAAATCGGAGTTTTTGGCCAATATGAGCCACGAGCTGCGTACCCCGCTAAACAGCATCCTGGTACTGGCCCGCATCCTGAGGGATAATAAACCACATAACCTTTCGGAAGACCAGGTTAAATACGCCAGTGTGATATTTAATGCCGGTAATGACCTGCTTACATTGATCAATGATATACTCGACCTTTCGAAAATTGAATCGGGTAAGCTTGAAATGCAAAATGAGGATATTCGGATCACCGAAATTCTGGGTGATATGGAAATGTTGTTTACAGAGGTTGCCAGCCACAAAAAAATCAACTTTACAACCAATATAGCCAAAAATTTACCTGCAACCCTGTTTACCGATAAGGTGAGGGTTGAACAGGTTATTAAAAACCTGCTCTCGAACGCGTTTAAGTTCACGCCCGAAAATGGATCAATATCCATCACGGTAAACCCAGGTGCGAAAGATAAAACCGTGAGCTTTGCCATAAAAGATTCGGGCATTGGTATCCCTGTAGAAAAACAGCGCCTTATATTTGAGGCCTTTCAACAGGCCGATGGTTCAACCAGCCGTAAATACGGTGGTACAGGTTTAGGACTTTCAATAAGCCGTGAGCTAACTTTTTTACTTGGCGGCAGCATAACGCTCAATAGTGAGCCTGGCCTGGGCAGCGAATTTGTACTCACCATACCTTTTGAAGCCAAAATAGTACCGATAGCTGATGATGACCTGCTATCAACTACCCAAACTTTTAAAACCGAAAGCAACTTTTTAAAACCGTCTGAGGCTGTAGTAAAGGAGAATAACCACGATCCACTGGTGGTAATTGTGGAGGATGATAAAAACTTTGCCAGTATTTTGCAGGATTATGCCCGCGATCATGGATACAAATCAATTATGGTACATGAAGGTAGCCGCGCCGTTGAAACCGTGAAAGAGGCTAAGCCCGATGCCGTGATACTGGATATTATGCTGCCGGGTAAAGATGGCTGGCAGATATTAAAAGAATTGAAAGCCGATGCTGACACTATGCATATCCCTGTGCACCTGATGTCGGCTGGTGAGGCTGCCGCTCACCGCGTGCGTAATGAGGGCGCTATCAGCTTTCTCAAGAAGCCTATCAGTACCGAAACACTGGATAAGCTGTTTACAGATATTATGCTGCACAATGGTACCAGGTTTACCCAGATATTGCTTGTGGAAGACCATAAAGCCCAAAGCCAGGCCCTGAAGGAAATGATGCAAGGCCAGGGTATCACTGTTGACCAGGCTTTTGATGGCGAGTCGGCATTCAGGATGCTGCACGAGAATGAATACCAATGCGTGATCCTGGATCTTAACCTGCCCGATATTTCTGGTCTCGACCTGCTGGATAGGATTAAGGAGGTTGACCGCTTTGGCTCATTGCCTGTAATAGTTAATACAGCTATGGAGCTTGATAAGGCATCGGTTAACCGGCTGATGCAGTATGCCAATGCGATGGTGGTTAAAACCAATAAATCTGCCGACAGGCTTATTGATGAAGTTAACCTGTTTTTGAATAAGATTAGCGAAACCGTTAGCCAGGCAGCAATACCCCCGTCAAAACCAAAATTACCAACCAAGGGAAAAGAAGCTATCAAGGGTAAAAAAGTGCTGATAGTTGATGACGATATGCGTAATATTTTTGCCTTAAGCAGCGCCCTGCAAGGCTATGATTTGGTTGTGGAAATAGCCAATGATGGCGAAGAAGCTATTGCCAAACTTGAAGAAGTACCTGGTATTGATATTGTACTCATGGATATCATGATGCCAAAAATGGATGGATACGAGGCTACAAAATATATTCGTAAGCAAAACAAGTGGGCTAAATTACCCGTAATAGCTTTAACTGCAAAAGCAATGAAAGATGATCGCGAAAAGTGCATAGCAGCCGGGGCTAATGATTACATTACAAAACCGGTTGATATGGACAGGTTGATTTCATTAATGCAATTATGGCTTGAAAGTTAATTTATGACAGATACTGCTGTTATTATATCACATCCTCAAATAACCGAACTGATTGACCTGGTAAAAAGGGTTCACGGTTTTGATTTTTCGGGGTATACCAAAGCCTCCTTAAAACGAAGGGTCACCAGGATCATGCAGCTTAAAAAAATAAGCTTTTATGATTTAAAACACATATTGGTGAATGATCAGCCCTTTTTTCAGGAGTTTTTGGAGGAGATAACGGTTAACGTTACCGAGATGTTTCGCGACCCTGCTTTTTACAAAGCTGTAAACAACCAGGTTGTGCCTTATCTGTCAACCTATCAGCATTCAAAAATATGGGTTGCAGGCTGTTCAACCGGCGAGGAAGTGTATTCGCTGGCCATATTAATGCGCGAAGTCGGCTTAAGCACAAAAACGTTCATTTATGGCACGGATATTAACACCGAGGTATTAAAGGAGGCCCGCAAGGGTATTTATAGCCTGCGCAATATAAAAAGCTATGCCGAAAATTACCAGCTTACTGGTTTAAATGGTTCAATATCAGACCATTTTACTATCCTGTATGATGCTGCGTCGATACACAATGAGTTAAAACAAAATACGCTGTTTTCCGTACACAATTTGGTGTCCGATGGAGTATTTAACGAGTTTCAGCTTATTAGCTGCCGTAACGTATTCATCTACTTTGAAACTGAACTGCAGGAGCGCATACTGGAGCTTTTTTATAAAAGTTTATGCCCGCTGGGTTATTTATGCCTGGGCAGTAAAGAAACTATACGTTCTGATGCTTTTAAAAAGAAGTTTAAAGTAATTAATCAAAAAGAAAACATCTATCAAAAAGTTGGGGCCTGATAAAAATTTACTTGATTGCTGGAAGTCTGCCGAAATACTACTATTAGGGGGCTCTGCCGGTTCATTTAAATTACTGTTCCAAATAGTTAAATTATTTCCGTCCAACCTTAATAAAGCCGTAATTATAATAATTCACAGGAAAAAAAATTATTTCAGTGAAATCGAAAAGCTGTTTGCCGAAAATAGTCGTATTTTAATGCGTGAAATTGCAGATAAGGACGTTCTTAACAAGAATACTATCTATATTGCGCCCGCAAATTACCACACCCTTATCGAAAAAGAAGGTACATTCAGTCTTGATGTTTCTGAGGCTGTTTGGTACTCAAAACCATCAATTGATGTAACTTTTGAAAGCTTTGCAGAGGTTTACAAAGAGCATTGTATTGCCATTTTGTTATCTGGTGCAAACCAGGATGGGGCCGAGGGTTTATTAAAGTTAAGGAATAGCGGAGCAACAACTATAGCACAGCATCCCGAAGATGCGGAAATGGACGAAATGCCACAGGCCGCAATTAATATTGGAGCTGCCGAATATATATTACGAACAGAAGAAATTTTTAAATTATTGAACACATAATAATTCACCATACATATAATTAATATTACATGCCCCCTGTAAATATTCTTATTGTTGATGACAGAGAAGAAAACATAATAGCGCTTGAGGCCTTATTAAAACGTGATGATATTCGCATTTTTTCTACAACATCCCCAAATGAAGCCCTTAAAATAGCCTGGGAGACCAACATTGCCATAGCATTGGTAGACGTTCAGATGCCCGAAATGGATGGCTTTGAACTTGTAGAAATGCTCAAATCAAACCCGCGTACTAAAGATATCATGGTGATTTTTGTTACCGCTATATCAAAAGAAACCAAATACGCGGTTAAAGGCCTGGGTACAGGCGCGGTTGATTACCTGTACAAGCCGCTCGATCCTTATATTACCTCGGCCAAGGTTGATTCATTTGTACAGCTTGCCCGTACACAAGCCGAAATTAAGCAGATGAACGTTGAACTGCAGAATTTCGCTGTAGTTGTAAAAAATTCGGCCGATATTATCTGCTCTGTTGATGTGCAAAGCCTTCGGATAGAAAATATTAATCCGGCGGTTGAGTTCATTATGGGTTTTAAGCCGGCAGAATTGCTGGGTAAAAGTATCATAAACCTTGCTATTGAGGAGCACCAGCCCGACTTGCGTAAAAAGCTGGGTGAAATTATTAAGGATAACCTTAATTTTTCTGCTTTTGAATGCCGGTTTGAAAGATTTGATAAACGGGTGATCTGGGTGGAGTGCCGTGCATCCTACCACAACAAGACTATCTTTATCAACATCAGTGATATATCGCCTCAAAAGAGTTACCAGGAGCAGCTGATAAAATCAAAAGAACAGGCAGAATATACCAAAAAGGTTAAAGAAACCTTTTTAGCCAATATGAGCCATGAATTGCGTACACCTGTTAATGGTATTATTGGCATAACCGGCATGTTGCTTAAAACCAATATTGATGAACAGCAGAAAGGCATGCTCGACCTGTTGGAAATATCGTCAAAATCGCTTTTAGGGGTTATAAATGATGTATTGGATATTTCAAAGATAGAGGCCGGCAAATTCAGCATTGTCCGTTCTGCAAATAATGTTTATGACATTGTTAAGGCAGTATTTGACCTGTTGAAGTTTAGGGCCAATGAGGCCAATATTGAATTTTTATTGGAGATTGAGCCCGATGTGCCCGCCAATTTAATAGTGGATTCGTTAAGGCTTAACCAGATCCTGATGAACCTTTTGAGCAATGCCATTAAATTTACCGAAAGAGGATATGTGAAGTTAAAAGTATCGGTATTGCAAAGGGATAACGATAGGGTGAAAATAAAATATAGTGTTGAAGATACCGGTATAGGGATTCCATCAGATAAATTGACCAAAGTATTTGAGTTATTTGAGCAGGCCGAAGCCGACACCGTAAGCAAATATGGTGGTACCGGACTTGGCCTGGCTATTGTGAAAAAACTGGTAGAGCTTAAGGATGGCGAACTTACTGTGAGCAGCCAGGTAGGTAAAGGAAGCACGTTCAGTTTTATAAACTGGCATACTGTTGCTGCAAAACCCGCTGATAAAAGCGCGTCAAAACCGGGTAAGACGCTTAGTCCGTTCCTGAATATTAGTGTACTGGTTGCCGAAGATAATATGGTGAACCAGTTTATGCTATCTAAAATGTTAAAGGATTGGAAGGCTGATGTAGATATGGTAGATAACGGCCGCAAAGTGCTTGATAAACTGGCTGCCAAACATTATGATATTATTTTGATGGATACCCACATGCCCGAAATGAATGGCTACGATGCAGCTAAAAACATTCGTGTTGATTTTGTGGAACCTAAAAGGAGCATTCCTATTATATCACTTTCGGCAGCATCATTTGGGGCCGAGCAACAGGAAGCCTTAACGGCAGGGATGAATGATGTGCTTTCAAAACCTTTCCAGCCCGACCAATTGCACGAAAAAATGAGCCGCTTACTATATAAGCATACCGATAAGTTAAAAGTTTAGTCGTGTTTGTCCAACACCCATAATGCGGGCCTCATGCTCAAGCAGCCATTGCTTGCGCCAAAGGCCCCCGGCATAGCCTGTTAAACTGCCATCAGAGCCTATAACCCGGTGGCAGGGAACTACTATCCATAAGTTATTTTTTCCGTTGGCCGCAGCAATAGCCCTTATGGCCAGCGGGTTTTTCATTTGGTTTGATAGTTGTGCATAGCTCATGGTTGCGCCGTAACCAATCTGCAATAAATTTCCCACACCTCCTGCTGAAAAGTAGTGCCCGGTTGCCTTATCGGGAAATCGAATGTTTTCCTTTTACCTGCAAAATACTCTTCCAGCTGGTTTATAGCCATTTGTAAAAGCGGGGTTGAGGCAGGGGTAATTTCGTATTCTTCATCCCGAATAGAGATTGCCGAAATAAAATCATCATCCTGGGTAATTCGTGTTATACCAACCGGTGTACGGTAATAAGCTATGGGCATTGGTTTGTAATTGTATTCAAACTTAAGGGAAGTTATACATTCAACCAAATGCATATCCATCACTAACATCAAATTATTACCTTTGCCGCATGAAGCTTGTTAACGAAACCATCCATTTGCTCAAAAAGGAAATTTTGCTGGAATGGCGTTCAAAATATGCTTTTAACGGAATTTTGCTTTACGTTGTATCAACCGTTTTTGTTTGTTACATCTCCTTTAACCTGTCGCCGGGTTTCAGCGGCAGCAGCAGCTATCCGCTGGTATGGAACGTGCTTTTCTGGATCATTATGCTGTTTGCATCGGTTAACGCCATTGCCAAAAGCTTTATGCAGGAAAGCAAGAACCGACTGCTGTATTATTATTCCATCGCCAGTCCGCAGGCTATCATCCTGTCAAAAACTATTTACAACATCCTGTTGATGTCGCTGATCAGCTTCCTGGCGCTGCTGGTATACAAAATATTTTTTGTTAAGCCTCTTGGCGATCCTTTATTTTATTTCCTGGCTGTTTTTATAGGGAGTATCAGCTTTTCTACCGTATTTACCATGATATCGGCCATTGCTTCAAAGGCGGGCAATAACGGAACCTTGATGGCCATACTAAGCTTTCCGGTTATTATACCTGTAATACTTATCCTTATCCGCTTAAGCAAAAGCGCTATGGATGGGGTCGACAGGAGTTTTAGCTATGGTAACATGGGTGTTTTATTTGCCATAAACGCCATTGTGATAGCTACAGCACTATTGCTTTTTCCCTATTTGTGGCGCGATTAAACTCCTGAAATTAAAAAAAGAATTGCCTGTTGAAGGGGTAGCTTTCACCACCCGTACCGCGAACCCCGCTCCCCGCACCACATTGTAAAAATCTTATATCAACAAATAAATACTTCGGCAATTCATGTTGCGTTCATAAAAAATGCGTTTTTTAGTAGCTTGAAAATTAAATTTCAGTATTTTTAATTGATGCGGCCAATCCGGATAGTCCTTATAGTCTTTATTTTATTAAGCCCGCTTTTGGTTTTGGCGCAAAATGCAACTATTACAGGTAGGGTGGTGCATGGCGAAAGTAAAGCCCCGGTGGCAAATGCAAGTGTGTTTTTGAGCAATGCCACCTACGGCACTTCCAGCGCCGAGGATGGCACGTTTACGCTCTCTGGTGTTAAACCCGGGCAGTACGAACTGGTGGTTACGGTGGTTGGTTATGAAGATTATTCGCAAACCATACAGGTAGGGCATGAGCCCATGAAGCTTGATATCTCGCTCACCCAAAAGGTACTAATGCTGCGCGAAGTAGTGATAAGCAGCAATGCCGACTGGAAGAAAAATTATGAACAGTTTAAACGGGAATTTATAGGTACTACCGAAAACTCGAAACTGTGTAAAGTGCTTAACCCCCACATTTTAAACCTGATATACCATCGCAATAAACAGCAGTTGGAGGCCGAAGGAGATGAGTTTTTAGTGGTGGAGAACCGCGCATTGGGTTATCGTACTAAATTTTTGCTGAAGAACTTCGTGAGCGATGGCATTGAACACACCATTCAATACGCAGGTAAAGCCCTTTTTGAAGAGTTGCCCGGCTCGGCAGAACAAAAGCGACTGTGGAAGTTAAAGCGCGAGGCGGCTTATTACGGTTCGGCACAGCATTTTTACCGGTCGTTATATAAAGACAGGTTAAAGGAGGAGGGATTTGAGGCGCATGATTTTACCCGGGCACTTAACAGGGAACGACCGCAAGAGGCGCTCATTCAGCAAAAAATAAAAAGGTTCAGGGAGTTGAACCGTGATTCGCTCATGTACTGGTATAAACTAAGCAACTATACCAAGTGGAACGATGAGAACGTGGTAAAGATCCCCTATCAATCTATCGAGATCCTTCGCAAAACTCCGCAGGCCGGTATTTATGCCATTACGTTCCCGCATTTTTTGTATGTAGTATATACCAAAAAGCACGAGCTTACCGAATTTAAGGATGTATATCGCCCGCTGGATATGGAAAACTTTGAAACCAGCATCATAACCCTGTACACCAGCTACGCGCTGTTTGATATGAATGGTATCGTGATATCAAACCCAAGCCCGCTGTATGAAGGCACATGGTCAAAAGCCAAACTGGCCGACCTGCTGCCGGTTGATTATGAGCCGGGGGATTAATCAGTCATTGGTCATTACGCTGCGCTTGTCATTGGTCATTGGGACTTTCTGGCTGGAAAATAGTTATAGGTAATTAAAACAAAGCATCCGATTGTCAATTCCCCCTAATGACTAATGACTAATGACTAATGACTAATGACTAATGACTAATGACTAATGACTAATGACTAATGACTAATGACCAAAATTAATTACCTTTGGCCATCTAAATAATATGAAGTTTATTTATCAAACATGGTGGAAGGTATTAGCCGTAATTGTGGTTATTTATACCCTCATTGCGGGCTTATTACTTGGGGTGCCAACAATGCCTATCCTGCACGAAACTATCCGGAATACTTATTTTCATGTGCCTATGTGGATGGCCATGTTCTCGGTGTTTACCATATCTGTTTATTACAGTATTAAATACCTGCAAACGGGTAAAGAAGAGTACGATCTGATAGCTGTAGAAAGCGCCAATACCGGCCTGTTCTTTTTTGCTATAGGCTTGCTTACCGGCATGCTTTGGGCCAAATACACCTGGGGCGATTTTTGGAGCAATGATCCTAAACAAAACAGCGCTGCCATAGCTTTCCTGCTATATTGTGCCTACTCGGTATTGCGTAATTCTATTGATGAAGAGCAAAAACGGGCTAAGATCTCGGCTATCTATAACATCTTTGCTTTCCCTATCATGATTGTTTTGATTATGGTGCTGCCGCGAATGACAGATTCTTTACACCCCGGTAATGGCGGTAACCCAGCTTTTGGTAAACTGGATATGGACAACCGCATGCGCGTTGTATTATATCCGGCATTTATTGCCTGGAGTTTTATTGG
>NZ_JBFUKF010000201.1:0-9505 GCF_056400985.1 Mucilaginibacter sp. P4_G9
GGGCAGCTTTAAAGTATCTGGCAGTATTTCAGATAACTCAATGGATCAGCTGCACAGCGGAATCCCGGTTATTATCCGCATCAATGATACTCAACTGCGCGGACACGTTACCAATGTATCCCCATCGGTACAAAACAGTATTATTTCTTTTGATATTCAGTTAGATGATCGTGCAAACAAACAGCTTCGGCCAAATATGAAGGTGGACGTTTTTTTGGTGACGGCAACACATAGCAAGATCATGAGGGTGGCTAATGGTCCGGCGTTTAAAGGGCCGGCGGTTCAGGATGTTTTCGTGGTAAATAATGGAAAAGCGGAGAAGCGTACTGTGCACATCGGGCTCACCAATTTTGATTATGTAGAAATACAGGACGGTGTAAAACCCGGTGATGTAATTGTAACATCGGATATGACGGAATTTAAAAACTCGAAAGAAGTAACGATTACGAATTAAGTTACAATAAGCCTCATAGGAGGTACGAAGCAATCCCACAGAGTGGATTTGCACAGCTACTCTGTAGGTTGGGGATTGCTTCGTGCCTCGCAATGACGATTGAAATATAAAGGAAAACAGAATGAAATTTTTATACTCCATATTATTATTAACCATTGGCACAAAGGCATTTGCAGATGGTAGCATCGATACGCTGCGGTTAACCCTGCAGCAGGTGGTGGAGATGGCCAAGGCCAATTCAATAGCCGCCAAGCAGGCAGCAACCGTGCGCGAAACCAAGTATTGGGAGTACCGTACCTACAAATCAAATTACCAGCCGCAGCTGGCGTTAAGCGGGATTTTGCCCGGCTATACCAAAACATTTACACAGGTGCAGCAGCCCGATGGTACCATTCGGTTTCAGCCTATACATAATGACAACTCATCGCTGGCATTAAACTTTAGCCAAAGTATTACAGCTACAGGCGGTACTGTTTATGGCACCACCCAACTACAGCGGTTTGACGATTTCGACAGGCATAATATTTTATACAATGGTATCCCTTACGGCATCGGCTATACCCAGCCGCTCTTTCAGTTCAATAGCCTAAAGTGGGACAAAAGGATTGAGCCCTTGAAATATAACGAGAGCAAGCAGACTTACATTGAGGCCCAGGAAAAGATCGCTATTGATGTGGAAGGTTTCTTCTTCGATTTGCTATTGGCCCAGGTGAATTTAAAAATTGCCGAAACCAATTATACCAACACACAAAAGATCATGAATATTGCCAATACCAAATTTGAGTTGGGCAAGGTTTCAAAAAACGAGATATTGCAATTGCAGCTGGAGCAGATCAATGCAAAAAAAGCAGTTGGTACCGCTAAGCGCGATATGGAAATAGCTACCCTAAACCTGCGCAGCTATACGGGGCGGGAGGGGGAAGAAAAGATAGTATTGGTAGTACCTCAACATATCAGCCAGATGCAGGTATCATCAGATAAAGTACTGGCCGAGGCTTTTGCAAACAGATCTGATGCCATTGCGTTTTTACGTCGTGTTGCCGAGGCTAAGCGGGATGTTGCAAAAGCTAAAGGTCAAAATGGATTAACCGCTACATTAAATGCCAATCTTGGTTACTCAAACACAGCAACCACTATTCCGGGTGTTTATAAAAATCCGCAAAACCAGCAGGTATTGCAGGTGCAGTTGGCCGTGCCTATATTGGACTGGGGGCGGTCGAAATCGCGCGTCAAAACGGCTTTGGCTAACCAGCAATTTACCGAATATGCGGTAGAGCAGGATAAACAAACCTTTAAGCAGCAGATTGTAACCCAGGTGTCGCTTTTTAACATGATGAAAGAGCAACTGGTATATACCGCCGAGGCCGACAGCATCGCATCCGAAAAATACCAGATAGCCCGCGAACGCTATGTTTTAGGAGATCTGAGCATCACCGACCTCGGTATCGCCTTCCGCGAGAATGACCAGGCCAAGCGCGATTACGTAGCATCGCTCCGGGATTTTTGGGGGGCCTATTACCAGTTACGCTACCTGTCGTTATACGACTTTGAAACCAACAAAAAGATCACTTATCAATAATTTAAATAGTTCAATAATTAATCAAACAACTCACTATTCACCATTCACAACTCACTTAAATATGATCCGTTTACAAAACATCGAAAAAGTGTACCGCACAGACACTATAGAAACCCTGGCCCTGAACAGCATAAGTCTTGATATTGCCAAAGGCGAATTTTTATCCATCATGGGCCCGTCGGGCTGTGGTAAAAGTACACTGCTGAATATCATGGGTCTGTTGGATGCGCCATCAAAAGGGAATATAAAAATCGCTGATAAATCAACAGAAAAACTGAACGATAAGCAGCTGGCGCAGTTTCGTAACAAAACCCTGGGCTTTATCTTCCAAAGCTATCACCTGATAAACGACTTGCAGGTGTTAGATAATGTGGAACTGCCCCTGCTATATCGCGATACTACAGCCAAAGAACGTAAAATGCTGGCAACCGAAGCATTGGAAAAAGTAGGTTTGGCAAACCGCGTTAAACATTTCCCAACCCAGTTATCGGGTGGGCAGAGGCAGCGTGTGGCCATAGCACGGGCAATAGTGGGCAAGCCCGACATTATTTTGGCTGATGAGCCAACCGGTAACCTGGATAGCGCCATGGGTAACGAGATTATGGAGATCCTGATCAACCTTAACCGCAACGAGGGCACCACGATAGTTATGGTGACACATGATGAGAATATGGCTCACAAAACTCACCGTTTAGTACGCTTATTTGATGGTACCCAAGTTCAATAATTAACCGCCTAAAATTAAAAGTTATGCTTAAAAATTATTTTAAAATAGCCATAGCGGTATTGCGCAGGAGGAAGTTTTTTACCTTTATTAGCCTGTTTGGTATTAGTTTGACACTTACCATCTTACTGGTGCTTACCGCTTTTCTGGATAAAATAGCAGGCGACAGTTACCCCGACAGGAAACGCGATCGCTCGTTATATATATCACGCATCCAGCAGAAATCAAAAACCKGTCAAAACTCCGGTACAATGTCGTTTTACTATCTCGATCACTATGTGCGTACCCTTAAAACTCCTGTTAAACTGGGGATATCATCTATGTTTAGCGGTACCAATACCTATGTAAATAATAAAAAGATAGCCGTGAGCTACAAATACACCAATAACGATTACTGGGATATTATGGATTACGATTTTATTGAGGGTAAAACCTTTAGCAGGCAGCAATTAGCCAATGCCGATAAGGTTGCGGTAATATCTGAGGATATGAAGAAGCAGTATTTTGGCGATGTGCGATCGGTTGTGGGTAAATATATTGAAGCAGATAACGTGAAATACAGGGTGACAGGTGTAGTTAAAAATGTACCTATCACCAGTTACATGACCTATAGTGATATTTACCTTCCTTACACAGTGTCAAAATCAGATGTAACCAAAGGTAAGGGGTACCAGGGTGGTTTCTACGGGATACTACTTGCAGATTCAAAAAACGATGTACAGCGCATGCACGATGAATATGAAGGATTGGTAAAAAGGCTGCCTATGGAAAGTAGAGAGTTTTACAAAATATCCAGTCATGCCGATCCCTATATTGTAAGTTATGTTGATACTGGCAATGACGACCTTTCGGGCGTAACCATTGTACTTACCGCGATAGGTATATTTACACTATTGGTTACCCTTTTGCCAACGCTCAACCTGGTGAACATTAATATTACCCGTATTATGGAACGCTCTTCAGAAATTGGGGTACGTAAGGCTTTTGGCGCGTCGTCCGGAACCCTGGTTTATCAATTTATTGTCGAAAATATTATACTCACCCTGTTGGGCGGGCTTATAGGAATAGTACTGTCATTTATAGCGATACAGGTTTTAAATAGTATGAACCTGATTCCTAATCTTATACTGTCCCTCAATTTTACGGTATTGGGTATCGGTTTGCTTATTTGCTTCTTTTTTGGCCTTCTATCGGGTGTATACCCGGCCTGGCGCATGTCAAAACTAAACGTTGTAACTGCGTTAAAAGCGCAGTAGATCATTTACCATTAAATTTAAGATATTATGTTTAAGCATTTATTTAAACTCATCTGGAATAAAAAGAAACAAAACTTTTTATTGATGTCCGAAATGTTTTTTTCATTCCTGGTGCTGTTCGCGGTATTTACCCTGATGGTGTATTACTACAGCAACTATAAAAAAACAATGGGCATGGAATATGAAAATGTATGGGTTGTTAGCTATAACAATGCCCTGCAAACAAAAAACACCGATTCGCTGAATAGGTATTACGAAACCTTGCGACAAACCGTAAAGGCGTTGCCGGAGATTAAAGAAATTAGTTTCTGCAGTGATAATATTCCTTTTTCGCAAAACACCTGGACCGGTGCGGCAACCATTAATCATAAAACCTTTGACCATGTTAATATGTACAATGCCGAGGATAGTTACCTTACAACCATGACCGGAACCCTGCTTGAAGGCAGATGGTTTAACAAAACAGATATTGTTTCAAAAGTGCCTGCAGTAGTGATAAATAATGAGTTACGGGAAAAGTTATTTGGAAAAGGCGAAGTAATAGGTAAAATATTTGACGAAGGTGATGATGGTAAAAATAAGAGAAGAGTAATAGGGGTGATACAGGCTATCAAGATGAAGGGTGATTATGCAAAGCCAGGCGACGCCATTTATCACCGCATTGATACCGGCACATTCAGGTGGCTGGGTAAAATAATGGTAAAGGTTGCTCCTGGCGCTAATGCAGCATTTGAGGCCCGTTTATATAAAACCCTGGCCAATTATATGAAAGATTCAAATGTGGAAATAGAACACCTGGTAAACAAACGTAAGGATATTAATTATTTTACATTGGTACCCATGATAGTATTGGGTATTGTTGGAGGTTTTTTAATAATTAATGTGGCGCTTGGGCTGTTTGGTGTATTATGGTATAACATTAACAAAAGGCGGGGCGAAATTGGTTTGCGCAGGGCAGTTGGTGCTACGGGGGGGGCGGTTTCCAAACAATTAATCACCGAATCAATGATCCTGGCTACATTTTCGCTCATCATCGGTTCATTTTTTGCCGTGCAGTTCCCATTGTTAAATGTGTTTGATCTTTCGGCGGGTATTTATTTAGCGGCAATTTTATTCGCTGTGCTATTTATATACCTGCTGGTGTTCTTATGCTCATTATATCCGGGCAGGCAGGCGGCTGCAATTTATCCGGCAGTTGCTTTACACGAAGAATAATTACGATATTAACCTGCAATTATGATATTGGTTATTGATGATGATATTGCTGTACGCACCTCGCTTTTGCTGCTGCTAAAAAGCGAAGGGTACGAGGTTTTGAGTACCGAAGAACCGGCGGATGCTTTAAAGATCATAAAAAAAAGCAAACCCGAACTAATTATTCTCGACCTGAATTTTTCGATAGATACGTCGGGACAGGAAGGTATGGAATTGCTCGAAAAGATAAAACAGCAGCATAATAGTGCCATCCCGGTGATCCTGATTACCGGCTGGGGCAGCATCGAACTGGCTGTAAAAGGTATGAAGCTTGGTGCCAATGATTTTATAAATAAGCCCTGGAATAACGAACACCTTTTACAGTCGGTGAAAACCCTGATAGATCTGCGGGATAAAAAGACCGAGCACCGTACCCGCAAACAATTGGATAAAACCTACAACTTTCAGCACATTATAGGCGAAGACCCTAAAATGCTGGATATACTGGAAACTATCGGTAGGGTAGCTACCACTGATGCATCCATCCTCATCATGGGCGAAAGCGGAACAGGCAAGGAGCTGATAGCCGAGGCCATTCACCAAAACAGCCTGCGCCGTAATAAGCCATTTATTAAGGTGAACCTGGGTGGCATCTCCACTTCATTGTTTGAGAGCGAGATGTTTGGACACATCCGCGGGGCCTTTACAGATGCAAGGTTTGACAGGATTGGCCGTTTTGAAATGGCCCATAAAGGCACCATATTTTTAGATGAGATAGGCGATCTGGATGCCAGCAGCCAGGTAAAACTACTACGCGTATTACAGGACCGGACTTACGAAATGTTGGGCAGCAGCCGCACCAAAACACTGGATACCAGGGTAGTTTGCGCCACCAATAAAAACCTTAACGAAATGGTATCGCGCGGTACTTTTAGGGAAGATCTGCTGTATCGTATTAACCTGATTACCGTTTACCTGCCCGCCCTGCGCGAGCGGCCGAAGGACATTCCTCTACTGGTTGATTTTTTTATCAATAATTTAAAAGAGATTTATAACCGGCCTAAATTATCTGTTGCGGCATCGGCCATGAAGTGGCTGCAAACCCTACCTTTACCCGGTAACATCAGGCAATTGAAAAACCTGGTGGAACGATCTATACTGGTGAGTAAAAAAGATGAGCTGGGTATTGACGATTTTCGTTCGCAACTGGAGTTATCACCTGTAAAAAAAGGCAATATGCAGCTGCCTGGTGTTGGTACTTTAACTTTGGAAGAAGTAGAGGTGGAGATGATAAAACGTGCCATGGATCATCATAAAAACAAGATAAGCAGGGCCGCGGCGGCTTTAGGGCTCACGCGCAGCGCCCTGTACCGACGGCTCGACAAATACCAGATACCATACGATGAAGCTGAGGACTAAATACGTTTTATTTGTTGTAATACTGCACCTGGTAACCCTGGTGCTCACTTACTTTATTTTTAACCAAAACAAGATCTTCTTTATTATATCAGAGGTATTTGTGCTCATTTCAGTTGTAGTAGCTGTACAGCTTTACCGCCAGCTGATAAATCCTTTAAAGCTATTGATGCAGGGAGTTGATGCCATAAAGGACAAGGATTTTAATGTTAAATTTTTATCAACCGGCAAACACGAGATTGATGCGCTGATTGATGTTTATAACCAGATGATGGATGAGTTGAGAACAGAACGTACAAGGCAGGAGCAACAGCATTTCTTTTTGGAAAAACTGATCTATACTTCGCCAACGGGCATCATTATATTGGATTTTGACGATCATATACAGCAGGTGAACCCAAAAGCTCGGCAGCTTTTGTCAGTTACCGAAGACAAACTTCATGGATATTCCATTCAGGAACTGGAACACCCCTTATTTGAACAGATGAGGCTGCTTAAATCCGGCGAAACAACGGTAGTAAAGCTGGACGGGGTAAGCTCATTTAAACTCCAGAAATCGCATTTTGTGGATAGAGGGTTTTCGCGCCATTTTATTATGATCGAAGACCTGACCGCCGAAATACTGGCCGCCGAAAAAAAGGTATATGGCAAGGTGATCCGCATGATGGCGCATGAGGTGAATAACACCATTGGCCCGGTTAACTCCATCATGCAATCGGCCATGAAAACCGACCAGCTTTGGGAGGGGCACAACTTTGATATTTTAAAAGATGCCCTGCAGGTAGCCATGGACCGCAATCAAAACCTCAACCTGTTTATGCGCAACTTTGCCGACCTGGTGAAGCTGCCACCCGCCAATAAACATCCCGTAATACTTCAAAAGCTTATCAACTCGGTAGCCACGTTGATGTCCATCAAAGCCGAAGAAAAAGGAGTAAACTTTGAGTTTAATTTGCCCGATGATGCGGTAACTATCATGGGCGATGAACAGCAACTGGAGCAAGCGCTCATCAACATTGTAAAAAATGCCATTGAGTCCATTGATGATAAAGGCTCGGTAAAATTCACCCTCAACCCTAAAGAGAAAAAACTCATTATCAGCGATACCGGTAAAGGTATCACTACTGAGCAAAGCATTAACCTTTTTTCGCCATTCTTCAGCACTAAAAAAGACGGGCAGGGCATCGGGCTTACCCTTGTAAGGGAGATTCTCCTTAATCACGGTTTCGAATTCAGCCTAAAGACGGTTGCGGAAAGGCAAACAGAGTTTGTAGTGTGGTATAAGCCGCACCCAGCACCCTCTAAAGGAGAGGGCTTTTAATTTGAGCCTGCAGGGCCACGGGGAATAGTAGCCTGAAATCGAGACTCTTATTTGCTCGTTTAATATTATTTCATTTTAATTCCCTGAAACCTTTTAGTAATGTTGTAAATCCAATTCAGAACATTACCATGCAAAGACGACATTTTTTAAAACTTACTGCAACTACCGGCGTGGCCGTGTTGTTCAGCCGGCTTACTTATGCAACATCAACCCAAACATCGGCTATTAATGCTCCGGATGAAGTCTGGGCACAATCTGGCAATGAATGGTTTAAGCTGAAGGTTACCAGTGGTAACAAATTTACCTATAAGGATATAGAGGTTACGGTAAAAACCAGCGGAAATGCAAAAGGAGTATATATTCAATCGCCAACACAACAGCTTAATTCGGTACGTTTAAAATGGAAGCATAACGTATCTTCATCAGCAAAATACCTTGGTGATCATTGGGAGCGTTCTTATGGCGACCTGCAATGGAAAACCGGCTTTGATGGTATTAAAAATCCATGGTACGTAATAATACACGATGCAAAGCAAACTGCCTGCTTCGGCGTAAAAACAGGGGCAAATAGTATTTGCTGGTGGGGTTTAGATACTGATAGCCTGGAGCTTACTTTAGATACCCATTCGGGTGGCAATGGTGTATTGCTTGGTAATCGCACCTTACATGCTGCAGATATCATTACCGGCCATGGTTTGCCCGGTGAAACGCCCTTCCGTACCGATCATCGTTTTTGCGGGATGATGTGCGAAAAGCCCCGCCTGCCCAAACAGCCAATTTATGGTATAAACGACTGGTACTTTGCCTACGGCAACAACAATTTCGACCTGATAAAACAAACCACGGCTATGATGAGTGAGTTGATTACTGATACCGGCAACAAGCCATTTTCGGTGATTGATGCAGGTTGGGCTACCTATTCGCCTTTGCTGCCCGGCGATGGTGGCTGGAATGATGATTTTAGTAAACCCAATGATAAATTTAAAGACATGCACCTGCTTGGTGATGAGATAAAAAAACTGGGTATGCGCCCGGGTCTGTGGATGCGCCCGCTTTGCGCCCGTCATGACGAAAAGGCAAGTTTACTGGCGCCAAAGATCCCCGGCAGGGACGATCCTAAAAACCCAACGCTCGATCCTACCATCCCGGAAAATATTGAACGGATTAAACGCAACTTCGATTTTTACAGGCAATGGGGCTACGAAATGGTAAAGCATGATTTCAGTACCTATGATATAACCGGCCGCTGGGGTTTTGAAAT
The DNA here is from genome assembly GCF_056400985.1 of Mucilaginibacter sp. P4_G9. Lineage (NCBI taxonomy): Bacteria > Pseudomonadati > Bacteroidota > Sphingobacteriia > Sphingobacteriales > Sphingobacteriaceae > Mucilaginibacter > Mucilaginibacter sp. P4_G9. Next base: position 9,206 of record NZ_JBFUKF010000201.1, read on the forward strand.
GAAGAACAGTATCACCGTACCCGGCTGGAACTTTAATGACAGGAGCAAAACCACTGCCGAGATCGTTCTTCACCTGTACCGTTCCATCCGTGAGGCAGCCGGAGACGGCATTTATGTAATTGGCTGTAATACCATGAGCCACCTGAGCGCCGGGATCTTCGAGATGTGCCGCATAGGTGATGATACCAGCGGAAATGAATGGGCCCGAACCCGAAAAATGGGTGTAAATACACTGGCTTTCCGCCTGCCGCAGCACAATAAATTTTATGCTGTTGATGGTGATTGCGTTGGGCTTACCAC
>NZ_JBFUKF010000202.1:0-9496 GCF_056400985.1 Mucilaginibacter sp. P4_G9
AAACTATGGCTGGCTTACATGGATAAAGTTGCCCGCCCGGTGCTATCAAACCTGGCTGAGGATAAGCTTAAGCAAAATATGCCGGTAAGCCTGGCCGAGCATATTGATAATAAGGAGAGCCGTTCAAAAGTGGCTTACCTGGAAGCTTTTGGCCGTACCCTAAGCGGCATTGCCCCATGGTTAAACCTGGAAGGCGGAGACCCTGCCGAAGTTAAACTACGCAATCAATACCGTGGCTGGGCATTAAAGGCCATAGGCAACGCGGTTAATCCGCAAGCCAAAGATTACCTGCAATGGAGTGGGGGGCAGCCTTTGGTTGATGCCTCTTTTGTAGCCCTCGCCCTTGTAAGGAGCCCCTGGTTATGGGAGCACCTTGATGAAAACGTAAAAAAGCAGGTGGTTGATGTTTTAAAAATAACCCGCAATACCGTCCCGGTTTATTCAAACTGGATCCTGTTTTCGGGGATGGTGGAGGCTTTCTTTTGCAAATACAACCTGGGCGATGACCCTGTACGTACCGAATACGGCATCCGCGAATTTACACAGCACTGGTATGTTGGCGATGGTATGTTTTCGGATGGAATGAGCTTCCACCTTGATTATTACAACAGCATCGTGATTCAGCCTTACCTGGGGGTAATATTACAGGTACAGGCCGAAAAAAAGAAAACCTACCAGCGCGAAGTGCAGCAGGTTAAACTCATAGGACAACGATATGCCGAAATATTGGAGCGTTTAATTAATGCCGATGGCAGTTATCCCGTGATCGGGCGTTCTATTGTTTACAGGGCAGGGGTGTTCCACCATTTGGCCAATATGGCCTATGCCAAACAACTCCCTGCATCATTACCACCCGCGCAGGTACGTTGCGCCTTAACCGCTGTTATAAAAAAAACTTTGGAGTCGCCATCTACATTTACGGCTGATGGCTGGCTTAGCATAGGTTTATATGGTAAACAACCCGGGCTGGCCGATTTTTATATCACCACCGGCAGCTTGTATATCTGCAGTAATGTTTTTGTTCCGCTTGGATTGCCTGAAACGGACGAGTTCTGGACTGCGCCCCCTCTGAAATGGACCGAAGCCAGGATCTGGAGCGGCGAGGACGTAAGTGCCGATCATGCGCTGGATATCAAATAATAAATATGTAAAACTAATATGAAAAAACTCATTACTTTATGCAGCCTGCTGCTTACCGTGTGTGCGGCACAGGCCCAGGATAGTTTAATAACCAATATACAAAACCGTAAAGCCTTAAGTCTTAATGGTACATGGCAGTATATAGTTGATCCTTATGAAACCGGTTTTTATGATTACCGGTACAAAGAACTGAACGAAAACAACGGCGATGCCTACTGGAATAATGGGATCCCCGCCAATAAAACTGAAAAAAAGGAATACGGCTATAACGACAAATATTCCATTGAAGTCCCCGGCGACTGGAACCATCAAAAGGCGGAGTTTTTATACTATGAGGGTACCATCTGGTATAAAAAATCATTTGACTACGTTAAGCCGGCAACAGGCAATAAATGCTTTGTATACTTTGGCGCAGTAAACTACCGGGCTGATGTTTACCTGAACGGTAAAAAACTGGGCATGCACAAAGGTGGTTTTACGCCCTTTAATTTTGAAGTACCTGCCGGTCTGCTCAAAGAAAAAGATAATTATTTAGTAGTTAAGGTTGATAATAAACGCTACGCCGATGAAGTGCCCACCCTCAACACCGATTGGTGGAATTATGGTGGTATTACCCGCGATGTAAAGTTGGTAGAAGTGCCTGAGAACTTTATCCGGGATTTTGTGATCCAGCTTAAAAAAACAGTTAACGGCGAGGCGCCCGGCAGACAACCCGAAGTAAGCGGCTGGGTGCAGTTAGGTGGCAATACGGTATCCGCACAGCGCATAACGGTACAAATCCCCGAACTTAATTACAGTAAACAGTTTGCTGCTACGGGAGCAGTTACACCAATCAGTTTTAAACTGCCCAAGGTGCAGTTATGGTCGCCGCAAAGCCCCAAATTATATAAGGTTATCATCAGCAGCGGGACTGATAGAACGGAGGATAAGATTGGTTTCCGTACCATTGAAGCACATGGCGCGCAGTTATTGTTAAATGGTAAGCCTGTTTTTATGAGGGGCATCTGCATCCATGGCGAAATACCCCAGGATGTGAGGCGGGCCTATAGTGAAAAAGATGCCATGCAATTATTAGGGCAGGCCCGCGAGCTTGGTTGTAATATGGTGAGGCTGGCCCATTATCCGCATGATGAAAAAATAACCCGCCTGGCAGATTCGTTGGGCGTATTGGTATGGTCGGAGATCCCGGTTTACTGGACTATTGACTTTGGTAATCAGCAGGTTCTTGAAAAAGCTAAAGCCCAGTTAAATGAAATGATAACCCGCGATCATAACCGGGCCAGTATCATCATCTGGTCGGTAGGGAACGAAACGCCCATAAGCGCGGTACGCACCAATTTTATGCACAATTTAATCATCCGTGCAAAACAACTGGACGATACCCGCCTGGTTTCGGCGGCCCTTGAGGTAAACTACGCCTCGGGCAAGGATGTGAATGTAATTGACGACCCGCTTGGCGAGTTTGTTGATTTGGTGGCATTTAACGAATACCTGGGATGGTATGGCGGCTCGCCCGATAAATGCCGTACCACCAACTGGAGCACACCCTATAATAAACCATTATTTATAAGTGAAACAGGTGCCGAGGCAAAATATGGCTTTCACGCCGATTCACTAACCCGTTTTGATGAAGAATACCAGGAATGGTATTTTAAAGAGCAGGTGGCTATGTTTAAACGTATGCCAGCCAATTTTGTAGGTCTGTCGCCATGGGTAATGGCCGATTTTCGCTCACCTAAACGTAACAACCCACTGTACCAGGAGGGCTGGAACCGTAAAGGATTTTACGATGATAAGGGCAACAAAAAGAAGGCCTTTTACATACTGCAAAACTATTATAAGCAAAAAAGCGCGGAAGCGTTAGCAGGGAAATAGCTTTTAAAATATTTAAAGGGGCAAACGCCAGAAAAATCTATTAAATGAAACTGTTTGCCACAGAATATTGGCAAATAGCGAAGGGTTTCAAACCTCGGGTGTTCGAAAGATTTTTTCCCCTCCCAACGGGAGGGGTGGGTTGGGATGTGGAGTGGCAGGGAGGGGTTTCTACAAGCGACTTGGGTATGCAAAGCGTTATTGTGTACCTGATCTAACCCCTTCCTCCTCCTTCCCCGAGGAAGGAATCGCACATCCCCCGCTTTTTTATTTTTTTCGAACACTCCAGGTTTCAAACCCATCGCTATGGTGAAAGTTTTAATTTTAAAAGCGATTGCCTGGAAGCCTCAGTCAATAAACCTCAACAATAAAAAAACATTATACCTACCTTGACTTTGTTATGATAAACAGGATAATTTTTGTTGGCTTATTAGCCTTAACACCATATGCAGCCAAATGCCAGCAAAGCCGGCAGGATACATCAGGTGGTTATAAATTGGTTTGGGCGGATGAGTTTAATATAGATGGAGCGCCCGATCCAAAGAACTGGAAATTTGAACAGGGCTTTGTCCGTAACCATGAAGATCAATGGTACCAGGCAGAAAATGCAGCGTGCCATAACGGTTTACTGGTGATAGAAGCGCAAAAGGTACACCAGGCTAATCCTGACTATAAGCCCGATAGTACCAACTGGAAAGCCAACCGGCAGTATATTGAATACACATCGGCCAGCATAAACACCGGCGGGCTGCAAAGCTGGCAATATGGCCGCATGGTGATGCGGGGCAGGATAGATACAGATGCCGGCTTATGGCCCGCCTTTTGGACGCTTGGGGTAAACAAGCCATGGCCATCAAACGGCGAAATTGATATCATGGAATATTACCAGGATAAGCTATTGTCCAATATTGCCTGCGGTACATCGGTTCCATATAAAGCAAAATGGTATAGTAATACCAAAGCGCTAAATACCTTTGATGCCGGCTGGAGTAAAAAATTCCATACMTGGCGAATGGACTGGGACGAAACATCGATCAGTTTATATGCCGACGATCAACTGCTGAACCGCGTGGAATTAAAAGACCTGGTTAACCAGGATGGCAGCGGCTTTAACCCCTTTAAACAGCCGCATTATATACTGCTTAACCTTGCGATTGGCGGTGATAACGGCGGCAGTCCCTCTGCAACAACGTTTCCTAAGCGTTTTGAAGTTGATTATGTAAGGGTGTATCAAAAGAAATAAACCTTTGGAGAAAAAGGACATGCATAGTTCTAAGAAGCTGTTTTAAAATAAATAAACAGGCCGTTATTGCGAGTGATCATCAGGCATAACCCAGAAAAAATAGTAATGACATCTTAAAAAAAGAGCGTCATTGCGAGGAGGTACGACGAAGCAATCCCCAACTATATAGAGCGGATCTGCACAGCTACTCTGTATTTTGGGGATTGCTTCGTACCTCGCAATGACGGGTGGGTATGTGCTTCATTAGAAGTCCAAAAACATTTAATAAATCATTTTTAAACAGCTTCTTAGGTTGCATGTTAAAATTTATTATGTTTGGCGGGTTGCTCGATTCATCTATTTTTACACGGGGCAAAAACCATATAAACACAAATTAATAACAGTAAAAGAGTTATCGGGAAGATGATTTTAGGATTTAAAGGTAAGATGTGGTGCATAGCACTATTTATGATTGGCGGCGGGGTACAAGCACAGGATGTGGTTAAATATGTACAACCAATGGCAGGCAGCGGTGTAGCAACTACGCCGGCGGCGCTTAAACATGGTGCCGGGAGCGAATTATTTGCCAATACCATCCCCGCAGTTACAACGCCCTTTGCCATGACGCAGTGGACTCCGCAAACCCAAACATCCGAAAATAAATGCGTACCCCCGTATAGGTACAGCGACGATAATTTTAGCGGTATCCGTGGTTCGCATTGGTTAAGCGGCTCCTGTACACAAGATTACGGCAGCTTAACTGTGATGCCCATCAGCGGGCATTTAAAAACCGCAGCGGCAGATTATGCAGTTAAATTTAGCCATAATGATGAACAGTCATCACCTTACCAATACGATATAAATTTAAAGCCTTACAGTTTAAAAGCATCAGTAACATCAACACCGCGTTGCAGTATTATGAAATTTACAGCGGGCAAAGCAGACAGTGTTTATTTACTCATCACGCCCAACAGCGACTATAACCAGGGTTTTGTTAAAATAGATTCCACCAATGGCGAAGTACGAGGCTATAATACTGTTCATCGCATTTACCAGGGATGGGGAAAAGAGGYGGGCTTTAAAGGTTATTTTGTGATCAGGGTTGAAAAAACAATAGCTACCAGCGGCACATTTGCCGATAATAAAATATTTAGTGTTAAAACTATCGGTAATCAAAAAAACATAGGTGCTTATTTAGGTTTTAAGCTTAAAGCAGGCGAAAGCATTATAGTACGTATCGGCACATCATTTAGCGGTATGGAAGGAGGCCGCAAAAACCTGGAAGCCGAAATTCCGGGGGGAGACTTTGCAGCCATTGCTGCTAAAAATAAAGCCGCATGGGAAAAGGCACTGTCGCAAATCTCCCTGCAAACCACTGTCGAAAAAGATAAACGAATATTTTACACCTCGTTTTACCATGCAATGCAACAGCCGCGCTTATATAACGATGTTGATGGCTTATACCCGGAATTTGCCTCTGTAAACAAGATAGGCAAACTGCAAAGCGGCAATTATTATGATGATTTTTCTTTGTGGGACATTTACCGCGCTCATTTACCTTTATTTGAGATACTAAAGCCATCATTAATAAACGACATTGCCCACTCGCTGGTTTTGAAAGGGCAGCAGGGCGGATGGCTGCCTATATTCCCCTCCTGGAATAGTTATACCTCCGAAATGGTAGGCGATCATTGCAGCTCGGTTATCGCATCGGCCTATTTAAAGGGCATTACCAATTTTGATGTAAAAGAGGCTTACCGTCTCGTTCGTCAAAATGCTTTTGACACCCCGGCTAATAAGGCCGATTATGTAGAAGGAAAAGGCCGGCGCGCACTAAACAGCTATTTACAATACCACTACATACCGGTTGAAGATAGCGTACCCGATGCATTTCATAAAAAAGAACAGGTGAGCCGTACGCTGGAATATGCCTATGATGATTATGCTACAGCCATGATGGCAAAAAAACTGGGTAAAACAGCCGATTATAAACAATTGATAAAAAGAGCGACCTATTACAGCAATGTGTTTGATAAAAGCACGGGTATGGTACGTGGGCGTCATGCCGATGGTAGCTGGGTTAACCCTTACTTACCGGATAATAAATCATATTACATTACCGAAGGCACGCCGCGTCAGTATACTTTTTATGTGCCGCAGGATGTTCCCGGACTGGCTAAACTGATGGGGGGAAGCCCCAAACTGGAAAGCGCGCTGGATAGCCTGTTTAACAAAAACGAATACTGGCATGGTAACGAACCGGGGCACCAAATACCTTTTATGTACAACTTTACAGCATCGCCCTGGAAAACCCAGCAGCAGGTGCGTAACATACTGGCAAACGAATATGGCGACGGGCCAGGTGGTTTAAGCGGCAATGACGATGCGGGGCAAATGTCGGCCTGGTATATCTTCGCGTCGATGGGTTTTTATCCCCTAAACCCGGTTTCGGGCCAGTACCTGTTATGTTCGCCCATTTTTGATAAAGTTTCAATTCGTTTGGCAAATGGTAAAACCTTTGCGGTAACAACTCATAAAACAAGTAAAGTTGCACAATACATATATGCTGTTAAATGGAACGGCAAGTTATTGCATACTAATTATATTACTTATGCTGCTATTGTTGAAGGTGGTAAACTGGATATTTATTTACAGGACAAACCGGATAAACAATGGGGGGCTAAACCTGCCATGCAACCGAAAGGCCTGATGGAAAACATTAAATAGCATGATAAAAAGAATATTGATCATATTTCTTTGCAGCATTTGCTTGTCGGCATCTGCCCGTCAAAAGGAATATAACATTTTGGATTATGGCGCGGTTGGCGATGGTAAAACAGATAATGCCATAGCGATACAAAAAACTATTGATGCGGCTTCGGGTAACGGCGGCGGCAGGGTAGTAATTCCATCCGGCTGTACTTTTATGAGCGGACCGATCACCCTGAAATCAAATATAGAATTGGAGGTAGAAGTGAACGCCACGCTGTTAGCCAACCCCAGCGAAAGCGTATATACTAAAAGCGCTTTTCGCGAAAATAAAGGGGAGGGCACTATCTGGATAGGTGGAGAAAACCTTAATAACGTAACAATTTGCGGAGGCGGCACTATTGATGGCAACGGCACATCATTTATGGGTAAGGAGTTAGCAGATTCMTATGAGCTTAAACCTTTTAATGTTATTGATCCGCGGCCACACCTGTTAACGGTAATCGGTGGTAAAAACATTCGGATCCTCAACCTTACTATCCGTAATTCGGCCTATTGGACCGTGCATTTAATAGGCTGTGATGATGTGGCTATTGATAACCTGACACTATTAAATAGCCTGAAAGTACGAAACAGCGACGGTATAGACCTTGACCACAGCAAGAATGTGCGCATCAGTAACTGCTATATCGAATCTGGCGATGATTGTATTTGCCTGAAGAACCGCCGTGAATACCAGGAGTTTGGTGCCTGCGAAAATATTACGGTTAGTAATTGCACCATGACCTCGCGTTCTTGCGCCATCAAGATCGGTTCTGAGAATATGGACAGGATAAGCCACGTACTGATAAACAACTGCATTATCAAAAACAGTAACCGGGGTATCGGGATCCAAAACCGGGATGAAGGCACGGTTTCGGATGTGATATTTTCCAATATACTGGTTAATTCGCACCTGTTTTCGGATGTATGGTGGGGCAAGGCCGAACCTATTTATGTTACCGCTTATCGTCGTGCAAACACAAATAATAAAGATGCAGGCTGGCGCCTGCCCAAAGGCGCAACCGAAGGCCGGGTAGGCGAAGTGAAGAATATTTATTTCAGCAACATCAAATGTGTTAGCGAGAACGGTATTTATGTGGGCGCCGAAACAGCTGATAAAGTCTCTGGTATTGTGTTCGACCAGGTTGATGTGGTTATCAATAAAACATCAGAAGTGCCGGGAGGAGTATATGATCGCCGGCCAGCCCAGGTTGAAGGTTTGTTAAAAGGCCGCACCTCGGCTTTTTACCTTGATAAAGCCAGTCACATCACCATTCGCAATAGTTCGGTAAACTGGGGCAATGGCCGTCCTGCTTACTTTGCCCACATGCTGGAAACTCATGAGGTTACAGATTTGAAAACGAGTAATATCGATGGTGCATCTGCGTTTCCCGGTAAATTAGCGGCTGTAAAGCAATATTAAAGGGRCAAAAAGCTACGATCTTGAGAATAAATAAACAGGCCGTCATTGCGGGGCTGTTGTAGAGACGCATAATTGCGTCTCTCGCAGGACATTCAGGATTTGCAAGGCCGATTTGCAAGATCAATTTGTATGTGTGATTTGCACGCGGGAGACGCAATTATGCGTCTCTACGTTGAAAACTTAAAAAAAAAATATTTGATAATCAATAACTTACAATCACGTCATTATAAGGTACGAAGCAATGACGATCTGTTTATCTATTTAAATAGCTTCTAAGAACTTTTTGGCGCTGTAGTATCAAAAAACGAGAATAATTTAAGTACGGTAGGTATGCCCACGGTTATAATCGTGAGATATTTAATAAGTGTGGAATAAGCCTCTTGTTGCGAGGTGAAAAGAAAGGCCAAAACAGCAATGATCAATATAAGGAGGGGAGTTTTTAGTTTGTTCCAGTTACCATTGTCTTTAATCTGTTCTTTTATTTTCATTGCTTCTGATCGTCCTATTGCAGTAAGTATAAAATACCGGAAACCTCGGTTGAAAAGTTTAAGAGTACTTCCTTCTTGTACAATTAGCCCCTTGCTAAGCAGTAAAGTAAGGTTGTACTCATCAAAAGGATTTACCAGGCCGTCCTGCGCAAGATCGTAAAGCAGAAACTTTTCCTCTTTAGTTAATGACTGCCACATGTACATATAAAAATAGTGTGCTGTGATCCCTATTTTAAATGAAAGCGCATCGCAATCTGGCGGCACATTTCCTTTACTCTCGGTTTTAAGCAGGTTTATTAACGGTTTTTGCATCTTTTTAAAAAAGTGACCATTGTTTGTTTCATACAGGAGTGTTTTTTCCCATAAGGCCATATGTTTTTCTATTTGAAGTTTACCCGGGTCTAATTTTTTTATCACGATCTTAAAATGTCCTAATAATACATGCCACCTTTCCAGGTCATGTTCGGGTAGTCTTTTTTCTTCATTCTTATATTTTTCAAGGTCATTTAATGAATCCAGGAAATCAACAGGGTGCACTGTAGAAATTATAAAAACCTTGGCACTGTTTCTTTGCATAAGGTCTTCCAGGAAGTTTAGTTT